>JAWLHD010000349.1:0-4975 GCA_041690555.1 Anaerohalosphaeraceae bacterium | reverse complement strand
GGACGGCAATTCAGTTCGCTGTGTCCTGTAATACCCGATCGTTGAAGTATCAGGGGCAATGAACGCCATGGTAAAAGCCGACTGCGGATGAGACCGATTCCCGGAGAATTTCCTGATCTTGAACTGCGCCTTGTCGAACTGCGTAAGGTCGACGATTGCCAGGTTGCCAATAGGCGTCGATACCACATCGAAGGGCAGGCCGAGGTTGTGAGCCAGCATCAAAAAGTTTGCCTCATTGCGCCCCCCGGCCGGCATTTCGTAATGAATGATCATGCTCTTGGGGCTGTTCGGGTCGGCCAGTGATTCTCCTTCGGCAATGAAGCCATTTGGATCGCCGACGCCAAGCGTCATAGTGGTTGGAAAAGGCGGAGTGGGATCCCCGCTGCCGCCCGGCAGAACCTGTGTCAAGGAATAAGCATTCCACCACGGCCCCCCGGTGTTCAGCCCCGTGGCCAACATGTCCGTTGTGGATTGGTACGACTCAAAATCGTCCACAACCCACACAGTCTGTTTGCCCGCAGCAAACACGAGCGACGGCACGACTGCAATCAGCAATACAATCACGGCGTTTCTGAAATAGCTTGACATGATCCGCTTCCTCCAAAAGAACACAATTGGCCCCCATGACCGCCCAGGCACTGACATTTCCAGTTCACACGGCTGCACAGCATACGTTCCTCCGTTGCAGGTCAGTAATTTTACCAAAACCACATCGAACTGTCAAACCTTTTTCGACACAGTTTGTGCTTTGAACAGGAAAAGGTACTTGGTGCTAACCGTAACCGATGTTAAGAGTTTCCTGAGACTCGCCTCGGAATAAATTGAATGTGAGAAATTTCGTGATAAACTGAATGCATCTCCTCCGCCCCCCTCAAAGCGTCTCGTACCGTATCACCGCTTATCTCCAACCGCCTGATACATCCTGATAGAACCCATGCATGACATATCTGCCAAGGGCCAGTTTCCGTCAGGGATACTTGTAACAGGCCTATTTCTTCATCTTGGCACGGCTGGCACGCTTCGTTTTCTTGACGACCGTCTTGGCTTTCTTCGTTGTCCGCTTCTTCATCGCCTTTTTGGCGGGAGCCCTGCGCCGGGCTTTCGCCGCGGTGCCGGCCTCGACGGTCGCGGCCCCGGAGCCGTCATTCTCTGCCACTTTAGCCGACTCCAGATCGATACCGAACACGTCCCCCAGATCGGCGTCGTCGATCACGCGAGAGGTCTTCTTCTTCGCCTGTTTCAGCAACCTTTCGGACTTGTCGCGAACCGCCTGGGTGATGAGGTCGTCCATCTTCATCTTGCGCAGGACGAAAAACAGGCTCGGGTCCTCGTCCAGCCGTGTCCCTATGCCGTAGAGGACAGCGGCGACGTGCTTGCACATGTAGGCCCAGTCGGGACAACTGCACTTGAATTCGATCTCCTTCGGTGAGGGAAACAGGCCGCTGTCCTTGGCTGTGAACAACTCCGTTAAGCCCTTGGGGAACCGGCCCTCCAGCAATTCCTGCAAGGAGGCGAGCTGACCCTCGCAGGCGGCCCGGATCTCTGTCCAGATGGCCTTGCTTATGGGTTTGATCTCCATGGTCACGATGTAAGGGCTCTGTCGGCTGCCTTGCACCATCGCCTTGACCTGACCGGGGCTGATCTCCAGGTCCAGGACGGCACCGTGCCGCACGTAGCTGCGTCCCCGTCCGACCCGATTCGAATAATCGGCATACTTAGTCAGATTGCCGTTCCACGCCTTGCCCCACCAAGTGCGGACCAAAGTGTTGCCTTCAATGACAACCGGGCGAATACCCGGGTGCTTCTCCTTCAGTTGTTCGAGCTTGCGCCGTGCTTTGGCCCTCTTCTCACCAACCGACACATAGCGCGGATAACTGTAGTAGTCGTAGTGTGCCATAAGACATCCTTTACAAGGACAACGTGAACAGTCTGATCAGCTTTTTGTCATCCATTTCAGTAATCCACGCCTCGCCGGAGTCCGGGATGATCTGACGCGACAGCTCGGCTTTCTCCGCCAGCATCTGATCGATCTTCTCCTCGACCGTGCCCTTGGTGACGAATTTGTGGACCACCACATTTTTCTGTTGCCCGATGCGAAAGGCCCGGTCGGTCGCCTGGTCCTCGACGGCGGGGTTCCACCAGCGGTCAAAGTGCACCACATGATTGGCGGCCGTCAGATTCAGTCCCACGCCGCCCGCCTTGAGCGACAGGACCATGAAGGGTGTATATTCATCTCCCTGGAATCGCTCGATCATCTGCCTGCGTTTTCCCACCGGCGTACCGCCGTGCAGGACCAGGCCCGCGCGCCCGAAGATCGCATCGAGGAATTCCTTAAGGGGGCCCGTCATCTCTTTGAACTGCGTGAAGACAAGCATCTTCTCTCTCTTCTCGAAGATCGTCTCGCAGATTGGACGGAGCCGCTGGAACTTGCCGCTGTCGGGTTCTGCGAATCCATCTTGACCCAGGTACTGATCCGGGTGGTTGCACAGTTGCTTGAACTTCATCAGCGAGGCCAGGATCAGGCCCTTTCGCCGAATGCCGTCCGGCTGTTCCTCCAAGATATGCCGAAGCTGTTTGACCAGGTCCTTATACAGAACGACTTGCCTGCGACTGAGCTGGGCGTAAGTCTTCATCTCGATCTTGTCGGGCAGGTCGGAGATGACGGTCTTGTCTGTCTTGAGCCTTCGCAGGATGTACGGGCTCACAACCTTCTTGAGCCGGGCGTAGCCGCTCGCGTCGCGATTGAGCTTCCTGCTGAATCTGCCGAACTCCTCGGCAGTGCCCAGCAGACCAGGATTGAGGAAATCGAACAACGACCACAGATCGGAAAGACGATTCTCGATCGGGGTGCCCGTCATGATGATCCGATTCCTGGCCTGCAGTTTCTTCACCGCTCGCGTCTGCTGGGTGCCGGGATTTTTGATCGCCTGCGCCTCGTCCAGTACGACAAGGTCCCACTGGGTATCTTGGAGCCACGCGTATTTCTGGCACAGGCCGTATGTGGTAATCACCAAATCGACATCATCCAGTGCCGGGCCGCGCCGTAGCGCATCTTTGTCTGCCCCGCCGGATGGATGGGCCAAGAAGGTCTTCAGGGACGGCAGGAACCGTTCGATCTCGCCGGTCCAGTTGCCGATCAGTGAGGCCGGCAGGACCAGCAGGCTTGTCTTTGGGCCTTGCCTCGATTGGGCGGCTGTCCGAATGCTGAGCATGGCCAATAGCTCCACGGTTTTTCCCAAACCCATATCATCGGCCAGCAAGGCCCCGAACTGCAATCCATCCAGAAAGCACAGCCAGCCCACGCCCTGATGTTGATAGGGCCTCAATGTAGCCTTGAATCGGCTGGGCACTCGGACGGAATCCATGTGCCGTGGATCATGGAGCCGTGCGATGACGGACTCGAGCCATTGTCCCTGCGAGACCTCGACCTCAACGCCGTCTTCGGACAAGCCCAATGCCCTGTCGGCATCCAGTTGCAGACGCATGGCCTCACGCAGGGTCAGATCCCCCTCCGCCATAAGGGCCTGCGCCTTCTCATAGGCGCGCAGGGTCTGTTCGAGCTTGTCCCGATCCACCTCAACCCATTTGCCTTTGATGAAGGCCAGGCCCTCGGATTCGTCCAATAGCCTCCGGGCCTCCTCATCAGAGATCGGCGCACCCCCCAACAGCAATCCCGCCTTGAAATCGAGAATCGCATCCATCCCGAGCGCGCTGGGGCGGGTCTCGCCAATCTGGATATTCAGCCGCAGGCCCGCCGCTCGGTTCTTCCACCAATTGGGAATGCGGCATAGGATGCCGGCCCGCTCATAAATCGGGATCTCCTGCAAAACCGTGTACGCTTCGCTGGCCGAAAGGGCCAGGGGATGGAAGATCTCTCCGCTGTCCAGGATGCCGCAGAGGAACTGGCTCTCGGCCGCCGCCTCGTGAACGGTGGTCAGCAGGTCGAGCAACTTCCTGCTGTCGGTGCCGTATTCCGCCAGCGCGTGCTTGAGCGGAACGTGTTTGCAGCCGCTCTTTTGGTCCAGGGCCGTGGAGTAGGTGGCGAGAAAGGCGAACGGATACGCGTCCTTCTTGCTCTCGACCAGATGAAAGAAGACCCTCCCAACGAGGTGCACCTTCGGGCTCAGGATACGAACGAAGTCGGCGACCGATCCCTTGTAGGACTTGATCAGCCGTTGGTACGTGGCGTTCAGCAGAGACCACAGGCTGTCAAGCAGGTCCCGCGTCAGATACTCCAGCCCGGGCATGAATGGCGCTGTGTCGAGCATCTCGGCGGCCTCGGCATCGTCCAAAGTGACGGTTGCCTTGTGCCGCAGGACCTCCAGATCGGGCGTTCGGACCAGCCCCTCGGCCAACCGCCCCGTCACCTTCCTCCAGTAATCGAGCGAGGGCGACAGCGGCACCGATCTGTCGGAGAAACCAAGGAACAGCAGAAACGACGGAGAGTCCTCTGTGAACCGCTTCCATAGCTCATCCTGGAGCAGCCTCTGATCCCTGCCAATCGGCTCCGCGACAGAACTCCATTCGAGTTCGATGTGCCCACTGGGCAATATCGCAGCGCCCAGTTCATTGAACGAGGTTCCCGATGTCTTGTCGACCACAGAAGGTTTCCTGTGTGCGGATTGCAGCAGCGTCACACAACGCGATCACTCACCGAACTATCCCGCATTTCTCACCGATGAATTGAAGAAGACTGCTCTTTTTCGTATAACGTCTTTTGCCCAAAGAGGTTATCCCAAAGACAAGGAGCAGTTTATGACAACAGAGTGTAATGGTCGCACATTAGTATTTCAAACCAAAAATTCCCGCGATATATCCGCTCGCTTTGACGGTGGCCCCGTCAGTTCGGATGGCGGCGGGGTACTCATGGGCCAGATCGAACAGCATGCACGGATAATTTCCCGTTTCGCCGCCTGCTTCACCGATCACCGTGATGCCGATTTGATCGAACATACGGTCGAGGACCTGGTCGCCC
>JAWLHD010000348.1:0-4995 GCA_041690555.1 Anaerohalosphaeraceae bacterium | reverse complement strand
CTGGCCGTCGACGCCTTCGTCCAGGGCCGCCAGCTCGTCTTCCAGGAGGTCTATGTCTCCGGGCCCGGCAACGTGCTGCTGGGCAAGGGCAAACTCGACCTGCAGGAAAACGACATAGACATGGAATTCAGATCATACGGCACCGTGGTAACGTCCGATCCGTCATTCTTCGAGACGCTCGCACGCGGCCTCGGCGCCGCGGTCATGCGGGTCAAGATCGATGGCACTCTGGATGAGCCGCACATACAGACCACGCCGCTGCCGGTGTTGCAGAACCCGCTGGGATTGCTCGGCAGATAGGTGCAATGCATACATGCCGCGATACGGGCACGGCGCACCTTGCCGCCATAAAGGATGTCTATTCTGCGCCCGCGCGATCCGGGCGGTTACTTGTTCTTCGCCGTTTCCGTCTTCTCGACCGGCAATTCTTCAATAGCCGTAAAGGTCACCAGGCCCACCGGATTATTCTTGTCGCTGACGATCGTGCCTTTGAGACCGACCTTGCGTCCAATGAAGCGATCCGCGTACGCGCTGATCACGCCTTCGGCGCCCACCGCGTAACAAAGTGTCTTGCCCTCGTCGCTGAGCACCCGGTAACGCTTCTTGCCGACGTTGCCCGTGAACACCAGCGATGGCTGCAGCGTCCCCTTGATGATGTACTTGCCGGGGTTGGGAATCTCAGCAAGCTTCTCCTTGAAGTCCTGGCGGATCTGCTGCCGCACTTTCTGAAGCGCCGCATCCTGCTTGACTATCTCGCCGGAGGCTAACCGGGCCAGCTCGAACCGTGCGACCTGCTGCAACTGGTACTCCGCATATCGCTGGGCCCTGCCGGCGCCCTCATCGTTCAGAATGGCCGTCAGGGCGTTCTTGTACTCGTCATAGTTCTGATCGACAAGAGGTTTCTCGAGCTCGGCGGTGATCTTCTCCGCCAGGTCGTAACATTCCTGAATGCGCTTCGCTTCGACTCCCGCAACCGGGACCTCCACCTTGATCTCAGGCGTCACGGCGACCTGTGTCGGACTGCCGTCGGTGGGCGTTGTTGTGCGAATGGTCGGCTCGAGCGTTATCCTGGGCTCGCTGGTCGGCGCCTTGGCGCCGTCTTCGGTGGGAGTGACCCTTACCGTTACATTCGGCTCCACCCTCGGCTGAGTCCTCGGCTCCACCCTTGGCTGGACAACCGGCGCTTGCGGCTCGACCTTGCGCTCCGGTGCGATGCTCAGTACCGGCCGAGGCAGCGGCTGAATATACCTGAGAAACCGGCTGCTCATCCACAGATACGCGCCGCTCGGAGGCACGATCTTATAGTAATCACCCTTCTGGCTTTCCGGTTCGATCAGCCTGACCATGTCGCCGTCGTGCAGCCTGACCTGCATCTGGAACGATCGCATAGGCTCGACATAGTCTGACCCTGCCCACACACGAACGCCTTCCGTGCCTGCGTTTTTGATCAGCCCCACGCCCGCCACGGTTGCCGACGTCTCGACGTATTCCTTGGAGATCCATGAGAAACTGCCCGCCGGCGGAATGATCTTCGACCACCCGTGCAGGTGCTCGACCACGGTCACACGGGCCGGGCTGCTCAGCTTGCTGGTGTAGTAAAAAGCATTGCCGCCCCCCGAACGCACGTACACATCCTGCCCCGTCACTTCGGCGATATAAGGCAGCGACGGCAGCGTTGTCAGGTCCTCGTCACCCCCGTCGATACCGCCCGTAACCTGAGCCCGGACAAGACCAAATGACAGAATCGCCAGCACGGCAAGCATGAGTTTGAAGTGAGAAACCATCGTTTGTTCTCCCTAACAAAGTTTTTTCTATACCACTTCGCGGCAAATAGATGCTGGATCATCGCTGCGGAATCGTCATTGCCTGTTACACAACCCTAAAGCTTAGCACGGCCCGCGGCCTCTGTCAACCCTTTTGTCCTGCTCCTGCCTGGAATTTGCAGACAAGAGAATGTTTGATCCGTCATCAATGCGCCGGGACAGAGGCGAAAAACGTGATATTGTCAAGCCTCATGGATTCGCTTGCGTCCATCCAGGTGGTATTTGTTGCAATCCATTTAAATGTGTGCACTCCGGGTGCCAAGGTGTATTGGACCTCAGCCCACTCCTTACTTGTCAGATCGGCGACCTTGACGTTGTCTATGAAAAATTCGCCCTTGATGCGGTTTCCGCTGTTGAGCATACAGTATGCAAAACGCAGGGTGTTAAGCGCCCCTGGGTCAATTGTCAAAGTCAGCCAACTGTTGGCGTATTTGGGCGTCATTGAGGTGGTGCTCGTGGCGTGGTAATTGTTGCCTGGCCCCACATAGTTGTTAATGACGCTCCAGCCTGGAGAACCGGCGGTTGCCCATGTATAGGCCGCCTCGAATTCGCCCGTCTCGAAGTCGATCACAATCGGTTGAGGTTCCGGGCTGTACGTCGCTGCCAGCGCGGCAAAGTCGTGCATATCGATCACTCCGTCGCCGCCCGGGGGATAGATGTCACAAGTGGGATCGTCGCTGAGCCAGGCAAACGCGAGTACTTCCATGTCTCGCTCGTCAACCCAGCCGTCCCGCGTAAGATCCGGTCCGATCTGGCCGGATTTGCTCGCCTGCCACGTGCCGCCATAGCAACCGATGTTTATCCTGCGTCCGTTAGGCCATGTCTCGGCGGACCAGTCCGCCGCCGGGTCGCCCGCGTCAATGCAGGGGCTCGTCTCGTTGTCGATGACCCATGCCTCGCCGGCGGGGTCCCACCGACCATGTTCACTAAGCAGGCGATAGTCACCCGCTGAATACGTATCGTCGCCTGGATCGTCGGGCGTGCCGTTATCATCCCAACTGCCCGGCGAAGCAAAAAGTGGTTCGGCGTTTATGTTTGACAGCCCGAAACCGCTTGCATCGATGCAGCAATACTCCACCGTTGCAACACCGGAGATGAACACGGCAATCTGTGGGTAGAAGCTGGCGTTGTTGCCCCACATGATGGAGTTGCGGATGCTTGCGGAAGCCTGATTTAATACCATCGCACCGCCGGAATTGCCGGCGCGGTTGTCGACGAATGTGCAATTGGCGATCTCAGCGGCAACCGGGGCCGCCTGGATGTAGAGGGCGCCGCCGTTCATGCTGGAGCGGTTGCCCGCAAACAGGCAGTTGCGCACGACAACCGTGGACATCCAGGCGAGGCAAGCAGCTCCTTGCTCCGCCCGGTTATTCACGAAGACACACTTCGAGATGGATGCCGTTCCGTTGCTCACATACAGGGCTCCTCCCGTCAAGTGGTCCCGCAGCGTGCATTGTGCCAGGGTCAGCGAGGCCCGGTCGACATTGATGCCGCTGCCGGAGTTACCCCCGCCGCCGATGATTGTCAGTCCTTCGATTGTGGCATTTGCCCTTACTATGAAGCAGTTGGATACGGCAGCATTGCCATCGACGGTTACGAGGTTTTCATCGGGGTTCCTGTAATCGCGGAGGGTTTCCGTTCCGGCAAAGCCGCCATAGATACTCAGGGGTCTGTTTATTTCTATGGGAGCAGACAGCACGTATGATCCCTTGCGAATCCACACTTCCTTGCCGGGACCGCTTGCTTGAACGCCCTGGCCTATCGTTGTGAAGGCATCTGCCCAGCTTGTGCCGTCCTGATTGCCCGTCGCGGCCGCGTCGACATAGATGACATCGGGCGTTGTACCCTGGAACTCGTAAGCCCCGAGATCGGCGTAATTGGGCGCGCCGGCGCCGACGTTGTCAGTGCCGGGATCGTCATGTCGTGGATTGCCCTGCAAATCCAGTTCCGGCGCTGCGTCCCCATCGGCATAGTCAATTCCATGCGATCCGGCCTTAAGGCGATAGTCATTGTCCTGCCACGTGGCAGGATCGTTATCCGGGCCATGAGGATTAACAAAGGACGGCGCTCGCCGGAAGTTGCGGTTGGCGTCCGGCTCCGTACCGTACCGCGTATCACCGACGATGCAATACCTCACGACCGGGTTGGCGTCCATATCCCTGAATATCTGCTCGCCGCCATTTCCCCAGACGATGCAGTTAATGATGCTCGGTGTCTCCTCGGCGTCGACCACAGTGATGCCGTCGCCGGTGTTGTCGACGACGGTACAGTTGATCATGGCGGCGCTGGTGACGTAGTTGTAGATACCTTCGCCCGTATTGCCCGCGACCAGGCAACTCTCCATACGGCTGTTAGTCCAGTTGTTGTAGATTCCGCCGCCCGCAAATGTCGATGCTTCGTTGGCAACAATTCGGCAGTTGCGTATCAGCGGTGGGGCTTGGCTGCCGCACTGGTTGCCGATGCCTCCGCCTGAACCGGCCGTGTTGCCGGCGATTGTGCAATCGGCAATCGTCGTGTTGCCGGCGGTGTTAAAGATGCCCCCCCCGCCATGAACAGCCGTGTTGTCCAATATGAGACAGTTTCTGATCGTGCCGTTGGCCCCCTGTGCGCCCAGGACGGCAATGCCGCCCCCTGATCCCTGGCTTGTGGAGCAATTCCGGACGGAGCAATTCTGTACAATCGCCGATAGACCTTCAACACAGATGCCGCCGCCATAATAGTTTGGCCATGTCGCTTCATTGCGCCCGTTTTCAATGGTGAAGCCGTCTAACGTCACATTCGAAGCCGTGATATGGATGCATCGCCTCGCATTGCCGCCGTCGACTATGGTGACGTTGTTCTCCCAGTCTCGCTCGGCCCGGCTGCTCTCAGTACCCGCAAAGCCGCCGTAGATGGCAACGCGCTTGCCGATCGCCAGCGTCTCGGAGAGGGCGTAAGTTCCCTGCCGAACCCATATCTCCGTGTCATCGAGGACGCCGGGACTGGCCAGTGCATCGGCAAGGGTCGCATAGGCCGTGCCCCAGCTCGTACCGATGCCCGACACGGGGCGGCTTGCATCCACATAGGATACCGCCGCACGACCCTCGCCCGTGAGCGGAAACACAAGAGATGCATGATCAGGATCGTTTGAGGCGATGGTCAGCGAGGCGCTGAAAAGGCCGGTACCCTGGGG
>JAWLHD010000347.1:0-5006 GCA_041690555.1 Anaerohalosphaeraceae bacterium | reverse complement strand
ATGGCGGAGCCGATCAGTTGTATTTACTCTGCTCAGGAGCGGAATTATCATATTGTGAAGGATGGGCCGCACGGGGCGCGGCGGGGGCAGTTGGGGCTGTTGCCGGGAGGCGTGGCGGTGGTCGTGGGGGCGGGGGCGATGGGGCGGATGCACGCGGAGCTTGCGCTGCGGTTTGGGCCGCGTGTGCTGATCGTGTCGGATTTGCAGAGGGAGCGGCTGGACAGGACGGTTCAGTGCATCGGGGCGAAGGCGGCGGAGAGGGGGACGCGGCTGGTGTGTGCTGAGGCGGGGCGTCTGGAGGAGGCGGTGCGGCGGGAGTCGGCTGGTGCGGGGGCGGACGATATTATCCTGGCGGTGGGGGTGCGGGGGGTGCAGCAGGCGGCGATCGGGCTGCTGGCGGACGGCGGCGTGGCGAATCTTTTTGGGGGGCTGCCGAAGGGGAGCCATATTCTGGAGCTGGATGCGCTGGCGGTTCACTATCGCGAGATCAAGCTGGTGGGGTCGAGCGGGGGGGATCCGAGCGATATGGCAGCGACGTTGGAGGCGATACACGCGAAGGATATCGACGCGGGCAATTATGTTGCGGCGGTGGGGTCGCTGGACAACGCGATCGAGGTGCTGAAGATGATCAAGGAGACGCGGATCGACGGGAAGGCGATTCTTTATCCGCATGTGAAGGGGATGCCGCTGCGGATGGTGGAGCAGTGGGACGTTGAGGCGGAGCGGGAGTTGTTGGGGAGCGGGACGTCGGGGCGGTGAGAAACGTGTTGCCAAACGGCTGCAAATGGAGATAATTGCGGCGTGTGGAAAAGGAAGCCATCAAACAGCTTTAGCTCATGATTAATTTCAGGAGAGCGTCGAATGAACATTCTTGACCCGCTGGTTTTCGTGTTGTTTGTTGTGACGGTTGTAACGGTCGGTCTGCTCAAGAGCCGCAAGGAGAAGACGAGCGAGGAGTATTTTCTTGCAGGTCGGGGTCTGCGGTGGTGGCTGATCGGTTTTTCGCTGATCGCGGCGAATATTTCGTCGGAGCAGTTTGTGGGGATGAGCGGCAACGCGGCGAGCCACGTCGGGATGGCGATTGCCAGCTATGAGTGGATGGCGGCGATTACTCTGGTTGTGGTTGCGTTTGCGTTTTTGCCGTATTTTCTTCGTGCGGGGATATATACGATACCTGAGTTTCTGGAGTATCGGTATCATCCGTCGGCGCGTTTGATCATGGCGGTCATGATGCTGCTGATTTACATGCTGCTTTTGGGGGCGGTTACTTATTCGGGTGCGCTTACGGTGAATACGATGGCGGAGGAGATGCAGATGCCGTATGTTCCGTCGCTGGCGCAGGCGTCTTTGGTGATCGGTCTGATCGCGATGGTTTACGTTGCGGCGGGCGGACTGAAGGCTTGTGCGTGGGCGGATCTGATCCAGGGCAGCGCATTGATCGTGGGCGGGGCGATAGTGATGATTTTTGCGTTCAAGATGTTGGGCGGGGCGAGCGAGGCCTATTACATCGAGGATGTTAGCACGGGTGCGGTGGGGCTTAAGTCTTTTGTGGGGGACGAGGGGACGATGGAGCGGTTTGTGTCGCTCAACAAGGTGCGGCTGAATATGTTTTTGCCGAAGGACGATTCGGTTCTTCCGTGGACGGCGCTGCTTCTTGGCTTGTGGATACCGAACTTTTATTACTGGGGTCTGAACCAGTACATCACTCAGCGGACATTGGGTTCGGCGTCGCTGGCTCAGGGTCAGAAGGGGATCGTGTTTGCGGCGGGGATGAAGCTTCTGATTCCGTTTGTGATCGTGATACCGGGTATTATTGCATTTAACCTGTTTGCGCCGAGCATGAAGCTGAAGGCGGTGGACGACAATGCGGCGGTTTTTGCGAAGTACCTGAAGTCGAATCCTGCTACGCAGTACGTGCGCGTGGCGGAGTCGCCGTCGGCGGGTGAGGTCGGGCAGGAGGGCGTGATAACCGTGGCGATTTACCCGGACATCGCGACTTTGAAGGCGAACAGGATACGCAGCGAGTTTGTTCTTCCGATAACGGGGGAGGCTTACGAGAAGCTGGAGACGAAGCCTTATACCGTTTTCAAATCAGACGACAAATCGTGGCAGGAGGTTTTCTCGGCGCTGGCAGGGGAGCTGGGCGAGTATAACGATGCTACGACGGCTGCGGCGAAGGCGGCGGGGGCGAAGGTTACGACAGAGAAATTTATCGGGTACAAGTACGATTCGGCTCTGGCTCAGTTGCTGGCGAACGTGCTTCCTCGTCGGGTTGGGCTGGTTGGTTTCGTGCTGGCGGCTCTGTTGGGGGCGATTGTGAGTTCGTTGGCGGCGATGCTGAACGCGGCGTCGACGATCTTCACGATGGACATCTTCAAGAAGTGGGTCAAGCCCGACGCTTCACAGGGGACGTTCGTGTTCCTTGGTCGGATATGCGTGGTGGTGTTCTCCGTCATCGCGGTGTTTCTTGCGCCGGCGCTTGGGAATCCGAAGTTCAGCCACAGTATCTTCACGATTATCCAGGAGAGCCAGGGGTATCTTTCTCCGGGGATTCTGTCGGTGTTCGTGTTCGGGCTGCTTGTGAGGCGTGCGCCGGGTGTTTGCGGGGCGGTGGGTCTGATCACGAATGTGATTGTGTACGGGGGGCTGAAGTATCTTTCGACGTTCGCCCGGCTGATGGAAAATGATTTGATGAGCACGCTGATCGGGAACTTCCTGAACAGGATGGCGATCAGTCTTGTGGTGTGCATCGTGGTGATGGCGATCATCACGAAGGCAAGGCCGCTGGCTGAGCCGGTGGAGTTCAAGCAGCAGGGCACGATCGACTTGCAGGGCTCGAAGGGGGCCCGGACGGCCGGTATCGCGGTGGTGATTGTTACGCTTGTGCTCTATGTGCTGTTCAGCCCGATAGGTCTTGCCCGGTAAGGGATTGCTGTCGCGGCTTCCATTGTGGGGGATGCCGTGATATGGAGAGATCGTCAAGAATATGAAAGGGGGCCCTGTATGGTCCGGTGCTTAACGGGTTTGCTGATTGTGTGTTTGGCGTTTTTTGCAGGCTGCGAAATGGAGGAGCAGTCGGGGGTGGAGACGGCTTTGGCGGGGTCCAGGCAGATGCCGACAGTCGGCGAGGATGAGGGGGCTGCTGCGGCTGCGCCTGTCAGTGCGCCGGCGCCGGCGGTTACAGCCGTGCCCGAGGGGCGGCGGGACTGGGAGAACCCGGAGGTGTTCGGGATCAACAAGGAGCCTGCTCATGCAACGCTGATTCCGTATCCGACGGTGGAGCTTGCGCTTCGGGGGATTCGCAACGACTCGCCGAACTACTTGTCGCTGAACGGGAAGTGGAAGTTCCATTGGGTGGGCAAGCCGAGTGATCGGCCGGCGGACTTCTACAGGGCGGAGTTCGACGACAGCCGATGGGAAAGCATACCAGTGCCGGCCAACTGGCAGATGCATGGCTATGGTATACCGATCTACCTGAACATAAAGTATCCGTTCGAAGTGAATCCTCCGTATATACCTGACACCTACAATCCCGTTGGGTCTTACCGTCGGACGTTTTACGTGCCGGCGGAATGGAAAGACAAGCAGGTATTCATTCATTTCGAGGGGGTGGACAGCGCGTTTTATATATGGGTGAACGGGCAGCGTGTGGGGTACAGCCAGGACAACATGCTTGCTGCGGAGTTCGATCTGACGCGGTACGTTCGGCCGGGGGCCAATACTCTGGCGGTCGAGGTATATCGGTGGTCGGACGGGAGCTATCTCGAAGACCAGGACATGTGGCGGCTGAGCGGGATATTCCGGAACGTGTACCTCATGGCGACGCCAGCGGTTCATATCAGCGATTTTCATGTGCGTGCGGGTCTTGACGACAGGTATGAAGACGGGCTGCTGGAGATTCGTCCGAAGATTCGCAAGTTCAAGGAGGTTGATACGAAGGGGTGGACGGTGCAGGCGCAGCTCTACGACGGGGGCAAGCCGGTATTCGGGGCGGCGCTCAGCAGGCCGGTAGAGCAGATAATCAATGAGCGGTATCCTCAGCGGGACAACGTGAAGTTTGCGCTTCTTGAGGGCAGAGTCAAGTCGCCGAAGAAGTGGTCTGCGGAGGCTCCGAATCTCTATACGTTAGTGCTTACGCTGCATGACGGCGAGGGGGGACTTGTGGAGGCGGAGAGCTGTCGGGTGGGCTTTCGGAGCATAGAAGTTGCGGGCGGGCAGGTACTGATCAACGGTCAGCCGGTGCTGTTCTACGGTGTGAACCGTCATGAGCACGATCCTGATCACGGCAGGGCGATTCCGGTTACCCGGATGATTCAGGACATCAAGCTGCTCAAGCAGAACAACATCAACGCGGTTCGAACGTCGCACTATCCTAACAATCCGATCTGGTACGATCTTTGCGACGAGTACGGGCTTTACGTCATCGACGAGGCGAACCTTGAGAGTCACGGGCTGGGTGGTTACCTGGCCAACGATCCTCAGTGGCACAGTGCTTTTGTTCAGCGGGCAATCGGGATGGTTGAACGTGACAAGAATCATCCGTCGGTGATATTCTGGTCGTTGGGTAACGAGAGCGGGTGCGGGCCGAATCATGCGGCGATGGCGGGGTGGATCAAAGATTATGATCCGACTCGACTGATTCACTATGAAGGGGCCGAAGGCAAGCCGAAGGATTATGCTTACGTGGACGTGATAAGCCGGATGTATCCGAAAATACATCAGCTCGTGGAACTTGGTCTTCGGCAGGACGACGATCGGCCGGTGGTGATGTGCGAATATGCACACGCGATGGGCAATTCGGTGGGGAACCTGAAGGAGTACTGGGATGCGATTCGTGCGCATGAGCGGCTGATCGGGGGATTCATCTGGGACTGGGCGGACCAGGGACTTCGGAAGCTATCGCCCGAGGGCAAGGAGTACTGGGCGTACGGGGGGGACTTCGGCGATCAGCCCAACGACGGGAACTTCTGCTGCAACGGTCTGGTTGGGCCGGACCGGAAGCCGAA
>JAWLHD010000346.1:0-5006 GCA_041690555.1 Anaerohalosphaeraceae bacterium | reverse complement strand
TTCGCCAGGACCCAGCTTCCGACCGCTCACAACAACGGCGTTCGGACCGCCTATCACAAAAAGCCACAACAGCGCAAGACTCACAAGCACCGAAACGCTGAGTACAATCTTCTCGGCGTGCTGTTCCAGCAGATTACCTTTTTTCTTCTTCATCATGGCAGGATTCCCCGCTTCCAATTACGGTTGTACATCTCTCGATCATGCACCAAAAAAAACATGGCTCAGAAGTCGCCGCCGCCGACCTCTCTGGCCGGTCTCCTCGGCGCACGAGGCGCTGGAGCAGGACCCGAAGGACCCGCCGGATAGCCCGGCCTACCACCGCCCATGCCGCCCATGCCGCCTACGTCGGCCGGTTGACCGTCCTTCTGCTGTTGTCCAAGCTGCTCCTTGATCTTGTCCGGCTTCTTGGCGTCATACGCCGCTCGGTCAAAAAGATACTCGCACACAAGATTCACGCGAACCACAGCCTCATCACCGTACCGGTAACTCTCATTCTCCGCCGAAAGAGGATCGACAGGCATCACGTCGCTCTTCAGGATAGTTATCTGGTTGTGCTGACCCGTCTTCTGCGCCCCGTTTTCCTCCCAGCCAACCCGGTAAGTATGCTCCTTGGCGCTGCACAGCTCCTTCATAAAAGGCATCACCGCCGACGAAGATGTGATTACACCGACACTGAAGTGAACCACGTCGATCTCGTCATTGCACAGACGCGCCGTCCAGGGAGCGACGCCCAGTACGCCGCCTTCAGGATATTGGATGTATTCGGGGGCATCACCCCGCATGGCCCCACCCATCCCTTCACCGAAGCCGCCGCGATCATACGGACGAGTCGAATAACCGGCGCCGAACTGTTGACGTGTCGGATAACCGGCTTCTTCCATAAAACCCACCCCAAGAAGCCGTTTCACCGGCGAACTGTAAACGGTCGTGGAACCGGCGTTAAGAGCCTTGATCGTGGCCGCCACATCTTCATAGATCCAGAATGCCACCTGCGAATTCCAGCAATCTACAAGAGCCGGCGTCTGCCCGGCGAATTTGAAATCGCCCCAATACTCATACCATTTGAACGCAGTCGGGTTGCCATACACTGATATCTGCTCGGCACGCCTTGCGCAAACAGCGTCGATCATCGCCTGACGCGCCGTATCGACTTGTCCCCGCCCTGATGAAAAAGGCGTGCGAGCGTAGCTCGTCGGCCCAGCAGTGCCAAACACCGATGTCCGCCCGCCGCCATCGCCGATCTCGGCCCGGATCTCCATCTCGCTCGGAGCCTCCATTGCGTTCATACCACGGATCATCTGCTCGATCGCCGCCCGATAGCGAGCCCCGTACTCGTCGAAAACCTGCTGAGATGCGTCCGCTGGCTTGGGAAATATCCGGTAGCTGATCAGTTCACGCATTGAGCACGCCTGAGAAAGCTGCACGACCGCCTCGACGTCCTTCTCGAAGGCGTCCATGCGTATCTTCTCCGCCTGCCATTGCTCCGATGGAACCGCCTTGCTCAGCAGACTGCCTATCTGCTGGTTCGACGCCAGGCTGTTCTTTTGAATCTCTCCCGCCAGCGAGCGGTTCGTTAACACCGTCAAAGCGATGAAAACAACCGCCACAACAACGATCCCCGCGGGAATCAACAGCATTGAGTATTTCTTGATAAAGCCCATTGCCCTACATCCTTTCGACGCCGGCAGCCCGGCCGTATCCTGTCAAATCAATACATGCCCCGCATCATGCCTTCCGGCCCATACATACTTCCCGCACCAGCCGCAGTATCAGGTATCTGCGGAGCGTTCTTCCACCTGAACTTGGCGCTGACGCGGAACCAGTGATCGCGTCTGATATACAGCGGCTCATTCGTCAGCTTGTCATACCGGATTCGACCGAGATCTTTCTCGCTAAGAGCAGGATCGTTCGCCACATCATCCTGCGTAATGATATCGTAAACCCTGCTCATTTCCTCGTTCGTCATCGGATCGACAAGCACCTGCTCGACGTAAATCCGCTCCGGCCTGCCCATGCCCATGCTGCCCATCCCCCCCGGACCGTAACTGGTCTCGTCATAGCGGCCCCTGTCAAGGCCGCCTGTTAAGCCTCGGCGCAGCGGATCAATCTCCACGCGCACACGCTCAACCTCCTTCTCAACGCCTATGCCCCCCGGCATCTTTGCATCCGTCAGGTCGACCGGACCGCTTTCCAAGGTGAAATGCTTGTTGTCCCCCTTCTTGTACAGTTCAAACTCGCTGCCCCGTATGATCTTGCCTATGTTGACAAGACGCGTAACGAACCCCCACTTGCTCTGATCGTCGCCAACACCGTGCGGATCAAGCAGCTCGCCGATAGCCCCGTAAGGGCTGTACCCTTCCACTATAACCACAAAGCCCGGGCCTTCCTCTCCCTTCGTATCCGGCGCCGGCGCGCCGGGCATCGTCGGCATCCCCGGACCGTAAACCTCGTCATAAGCCCCGCCTCTGCGACCCATGATCCGCGACTCGTCGTACATGCTGCTGTCCGAGCTCTCACGCGACATTCGAACCGGTCGAATTGCCGTCGCCGTACTCCTGCGAGCAGTGTCAAAAGTCGCCTTCGACAAATCCGCCGCGTAACTTACTGTCAGACCAGTCACAAACAACTGTTTCCGATCATGGCGAGGAACCGCCATCACGCCCGTAACGTCTCCATTCACGAAGGCCTCATAAAGCGCCGCCTGAGCAGGATTGTTCTCAGCATTGGGAAGGCAGGCCATAACCATCTGGTTCACCGACGGAACCGTCTCGCGGTTCTTCAGCTTCTCCATCTCCTTGTCGACCTTCTGCTTCAGGGGCGCCGCCCGATTCTGCTGCTCCTGCAGCCTGATCTGCGCCGCCTGAGCTTCCGAGATCGTAGCGCGAACAGACGATCGCACGCTCTCGTTGCCCTTGTACTGAACGCGATCTATGTTCGCACGCACAAGCCCCAACAGGGAAACCACCAGCAGCAGACCCGCCGCCGCCGTAAACATACGGCTCTTGCGGCGCCAAGCCATCGCACGCGCAAGCTTGCGAGGAAGAAGATTCACTTCTATGCTCGCTTCGCTCAGCATCTGAACACCAAGGCCGTAAACTATCCCGAAGTCTGAAACATTCTCGTGGAACTTCGCCGCCGACACCGTCGATTGAAGCGCAAGACGCTCAAAAGAGTCCGGCTTCACCACCGGGATATTCAGGGTCTGCTGCAGGTACTTGGCCAGCCCCTGAAGCTTCATGCCTCCACCGAAACCCACCATCCGAGCAAAACCCTTCTCCCGACCGGCCCCGCTGCTGCTGTAGAAGCCCAAAGATCGCTGTATCTCGCTGCCAAGATCCGTAAACACGGGCTTCATCGCCGTGAAAATCTGCCGCATGTACTTGCTCATCGGCGCAGTACGCTTGAGCTTTTCAGCCTTCTGGAAGCTCAGGTTGAAAGTGTCCGCGATCGCCTCGGTGAACGTGTTGCCCCCTATCCGAATGCTCCGCTGCCACATCCCGGTACGACTGCAAACAACAAGCGTCGTATTCTCCGCACCCATATCAAGGATTATCGTGGCCTTCTCGTTAAACCCGCCGATGTTCTTCATGTCGTACATCGCGTAGTTGTAGAGAGCCACCGGAGATATCTGCACGCACGCCACCTTCATGTCCTCGCGGTTGAAGTGGTCCATCGCTGCGTTGATGATCTCGTTCTTGATCGCAAAAATACCAACCTCTGTGTCCGGACTGTCAGGATTCTCCATGATCTGCCAGTC
Organism: Anaerohalosphaeraceae bacterium; assembly: GCA_041690555.1. Classification (GTDB taxonomy): domain Bacteria; phylum Planctomycetota; class Phycisphaerae; order Sedimentisphaerales; family Anaerohalosphaeraceae; genus JACZKQ01. Next base: position 1,249 of record JAWLHD010000346.1, on the reverse strand, counting down.
CCATTCAACCTCGTTGATATCGAAAGGAATCTGCTGAACGGCCTCGAACTGAACTATCTCAGGGATGCGCTTCTTCTCCACCGGTGGAAGCTTGATGAATCTCGCGAAGCTGTTCTGCCCCGCCACCGAGATCGCCACCTCATCCTTGCCGATCTCGTTGCGACCTGAGAACGTATGAAGCGTCTCGCTTATCACGCGCTGCCTCACCTCGTCGTCGATACCCCCCGCCGAAAGTATACGACCGTGTTCGACGTAATCGAACCCCGCCACAACAGGACCTTCAGGTCCCTGGACCAGGTGAATCGCCTTTAATGCATTGCTGCCGATATCGACTGCCCAAACGCCGCTTGTCGATGAGGCCATATCGTCATCTCCTGTGCAAGGAAAGAAAAGAACTCGCCGCTTGCCAATTTCAGGGTGCCCAAACCAGCCGACCCGCCGTATAATCGCTCACAAAGTAAGAGCCGGCCTAAGCCTTGTCTGTTACACCGCCGTTATCTATCATAGTCGAAAATGAATACTTTTTCCATCAACACATTGGGCTGCAAGGTCAATCAGTACGAAAGCTGCCAGATACGACAACTGCTGACCGACAACGGGCTGGCACACGTCGATAAAAACGACCACGCCGACCTTGTGATCGTCAACACGTGCTGTGTTACGCATATTGCCTCGGCAAAAAGCCGCCAGATCATTCGAAAAGCCCGCAAGCTGAACCCAAACGCCGCAATTGTAGTTGCCGGCTGCCTGCCGTTGGGACCCGCGAATGAACGCTTGAACAGCACGGACAACGTCCACTTCGTCGCCCGCAAAACCGATCTGCCGGACGTGCTGCAAGCCCTTATCGCATGCGACCCGCCCACACCCTCTAATAAACCATTTTTCAACGCCGAAATCAAGGATAAAACCGACCACGGCAAAGATAGTCAATCGTCATCTTTGCCCCTCCTGAAGGCCTTTTCAGGACAAACACGTGCCTTTCTGAAAGTCCAGGACGGCTGCGATGCATTCTGCACCTATTGTATCATACCCAAAATAAGGACCCAGGTTTGTAACAAAGATGTAAATTCGGTCCTTACAGAGGCCCGCTCCCTCGTGGAGGCAGGCCACAGCGAAATAGTCCTGACCGGCATCTTTCTCGGTGCCTATGGCCAGAACACCGCTCGACGACGCCGCTGGGACCCGGCACACAGGGATGACCTTGCCGACCTCCTCGACCAGGTCGCCCGAATCCCCGGCCTGCGCCGCG
>JAWLHD010000345.1:0-5031 GCA_041690555.1 Anaerohalosphaeraceae bacterium | reverse complement strand
GTTATGCGATCTCTTCCTGTGCCACTGGCGATCCCAAAAACGGTGCAAGGCGGCGCAATCATTCACTGAAGTCTACGTCCCATGTCGATTCGGTCTTCGATACTTTAGTCGACGATTATCAAACGCGGGAAGCGTGCCTTCGAGGATGTCCACGACGGCCTCGTTGATGCGCGGGTTCTCGATCGATCCCGAGAAGAAGTCGAAGTCGTGCCGGCCGTCCTTCTTGTCGATCGAGACATGGATGATCTGCTCGGCATCCGCGACGACAGCGAGATTGGGGTTATGAGTCACAAGTATGATCTGGCGCCGCGACTTTGCCTGCTTGATGAACTTGACCAAAATTTCGTAAACGCTCTTGTTGTCGAGGTTATCCTCCGGCTGATCGATCACCAGCGGGATTTCCTGCCGATCGAGCATAAGATAGAAGATTAGCAGAAGCCCGCCGCGCTCTCCAGGCGAGAGTTCGGTCAGATCCTTTCCATCGACTCTGAGATCGTACTTGGGCTCGAGATAGTCGAAGCCGAATAGGTAGTCATAGAGATCTTGGACGGTCTTCTGCCCCTTCATCTGCTTGAAAATGTCGCGGCGCGGTGCGGCCCCCTTGCGCTTGTCGGCATGCAGCGCCGCTACAATAGCATCAAGCGCGGCGAAGACTTGCGCCTCATCTTCCCAGTCCATCACTTGGTCGGTGAAACCGCGCAGCATCGCGCGGCCTTCTTCCTGACCGCGGAAGTTGCCGACCGCCGACTGGTTGATGAACTGCAGAAACTCGTCGGGGAAGGACGGATTGAAGCGCAAGCCAGCCTCAATGGAGATGTCGTATTCGCCAAGATCCTCGCGGCATTTCGCAATCTCGGCGTCAATGGAGCGCTTGACGGCGTTATAGAACTGCGTCAGCCCCCGTTTCCTGCTGAAGACCTCCTTGGCGATGCGCTCCCGCTCGGCGCGCGCGGTGCGCAATTGCTCCGGGTAGGCAGCGTTGACCTTTTCGAGTTCGCGCTCAAGCCCCTTTAGCGTCTCGGGCCCTGGGTTCTGGTCGTCGCCGCGCAACTCCTTATCACGGTCTGTCCAGCGTTTGAGATCACGGAGATATTGCTGGTAGTCGCGCGATGGCTTGCCGAGGCGTTCGACGAGATCGGCCTTTCGAATCTCCAGCACCCCTCTTTTGCACAAGAGGCTTGCCGCCATCGCCGCGGTGCGTGCGGCCTCAAGTGCCGTTTCGTCGTCTCCATCCATGGCCGCAAGGTCGTCGGCTGAGAGAAGGAGCGCCGCGATCTCTTCCAGCCTTCGTTCTTTCTGCGTAATGACTGTATCGAGGGGTCCATAGTCGAGTGTCAGCTTAACGATCTGTCTAAAACTCAACCCAGCGGCTTCGAGCGTCGACCCGTGCTCGGCCTCCAGCCCCGTCAAGCTGGCCGCCTCACGGGCAATGGCCTGCCGGACCTGCCGGAGCTGTTCCATGGCGGCGCTAGTTTCGACCTGCTCGGCCTCATACTGCTCGATCAGCTCGGACAGTTCGGCAATCTCTCGCGTGAGATCTTCGACCTGCGTGGTTTCGGCGGACAGCCCGCCCGTCACCGCTTCCGGGTTCGGCTTTTTCTCCGGGCGAGTCTTGCGGTGTGCTTCGATATCTTCCTTCTTCAGCCTAATCTTTTCTTCGAGTTCCTTACGGTAGTCCACGGTGAGTTTCTTCTCGACGGCAACAACCTTCGCATTGACCTGACGAAGCTCCTGCCTCTTCCCGGCAATGTCCTCCTTCGCCTGCTGGGTCCGGTACTTGATGAGATCGTCGAGATTGGACTTCCCGTGCTGGTCCTGCGGCTTGACGTACCGAAAGATCACTTCGTTGAGCGTCGTCCGGAACTCATCATCCGCGATATTCGCGCAAATCCGCTCCAAGTACTTTTGCGGCAGGTATTCGACTTTCTCGGGTAGATGCATAACCGTCTGCGCGTCCAGCGATTTCTTGTCCGGCTCGCCTTCATGCCAGTTCAGCGTGGCCTCGAAATGCTTCGCACATCCGCCCTTAAGGAATTTTTCCTTGTTCAAGAATGAGAACAGCTCTTCGGGCTTTCCGCCGGCGAAACCCTTGGATATCTGGTTGTGGCTGTTAGCGAGCAGCCCGATTACATCTGTGACCGCGCTTTTCCCGCTGCCCTTGTTGCCGATGACCGCGACAAGCTCCTTCCCGAGTACGATCGTCTCGTCGCAGAACCAGGTGCCGTGTTGTTCCTTCTGGTATCCTGAGATACAGTCGATATGCAATGAGTCGATGTAGCGTGTGCCGTTTTGTCGGACCCGGCGCTCGGCCTCCGGCTCGGCTCCAAAATGGACGCGGTTGGCCGGCTCGAAAACGATCTGCTTGAGACCTTCATAGGTGAGATCGGCCTTGATCCAGGTCGGCTCCAGTACGACGCCGTCCGTAGGAGTCGTAACAACCTGCCCGAGTTTCGCGTCAAGATCGGCAAAGGAATGTGCATCGCAGCCGGAGAGTACCGGCTTTGGTTCCATGTATTCGGAATCGTCTTCCGCCCGGGAGGTGCCGAGAAACCACACAACATTCCCAGCATTGCCGAAGAATGCGTCGCTGAACTTATCAAGTTCGTCCGATATCTCAGCCTTCCGCTTGACACCCGGCTTCGCCCGGATGCCGTCATTGTTCGCAGCGGTAACGATCAGGACGTGGTCAAGGAAATCGGCATCCCTGCCATAAGCATCAATTAGGGCGCCCCGGATATACTCGCGCGTCGTCGTTGCCGACTCGAAATCGGCAGTCCGCGAGAGCTCGGTGGCCTTGATGTCACGATCTGCACTGTCAGTCCGTGTGATCTTGAGAGCGCCGAGAAAGGACCTGATGCGGCCCTCGTAATCGGGTTGGAAAGAGTTGAAAATCAAATGAACATTGACTTCCTCTTCCGCCTTGTTGACGACATAGTTGGTCCGCAGCTCAATGTTAGGAAAAAATTGTTTCGGACAATCAGCGTATCGCCTGCGATATTCGGCAACGGCAACGAAATAGCAATCGGCGGAGAAGTAATCCGTGATACCGAACGCCTGCACATCGGACTCATGCAGTCTCCGGCAATACTCATCCCACAGGTCGGCGTCGGCCGCCATGTGGAACTGGTCGTTCTGCTTTGTTCCGGGCGCGTGGAGGTGGAGATCCCACTTCCTCCACTCCGAACCTCTAGGTGAGTTCGCAGTCATCTTAGTTCCGTTTCACGGATGGGTCGCATAACGGTTGCCATCACTTGCGGGAAAGGCCGCAGGCCTTGACCGTCAAGTGAATTGCGTGGTTCGGCGCCTACTCATACCCACGGATTTGTATAAATAGTCCGGCGAAGGGTAACTGCACACCGCTTGGCCATCTCCTCCAACTCGAATTCATGATCCTCTGGTGACTTAAGAAGAGCTTCGTCGTCCCACGGGTCAGAGACATGGACCCACTTGTTTCGGTACTTCCGAAGAAGCTGTAGGTCTCGCTTCAGATCCTCCTCCAAATCAGATTCCTCAATCAAATCAACGAGGCGTTGTTTGCTCGTCCCACTTTCGCCGCGAAGATGGGTTTCAACTCCCGCGAGCCCCGTGATAATGCTGGCAAGGTGAGCTCCAGCTACGAAGGCCATATCTGCATCTTTTATCAGGAATGCAGCCCATTCTGATAAAATCACACCTCCCTGCAGAAGGTGCTCATCAAGATCAACGAGGTATTGCCATTTGTCTTCTTCGGTCATCTCTCCCTCACCGAACCATGATTAGGGAACAAGGCTCTAAATAAGGCATGCGAGAACGACGGAAAGGACACCCAAGCCTACCGAGACAAATGCAAGTATGCTGGCTAACCGAAACGCTGGGTCCGGGTGAGAGGCGGAAAGCCAGGGAATATGCCAGAACCTTGCTTTGGATATTTCTAATTCAAGAGATTCAGGTAGCTCTTCAGCATATCCGTTTAACTCGAGCCAGGCGGGCCAGTCAATGACAAGATCAGCTTGGCCCATGGTTGTATTGTCCCGCGAGGAAGTGGACCGTGTAATTGCCTCTCTGTTTCCTCCCTATGATCTGGTGGCCAAGCTCCTTTACGGTTGCGGGCTGCGCCTTTTCGAAGGAATCAAACTCCGGGTTCAGGATCTCAATTTCGACACCATGGTCTTGACCGTTCATGACGGCAAGGGCAAGAAGGACCGCACAGTCCCTTTACCGGAAAAAATCCTGCCTCAACTGAAGCTTCAACTGGATTCAGTGATCGCCCTCCATGAGAAAGACCTCAAGGCCCGTTATGCCGGCGCCTTTCTGGACAACCGATTGGAAATGAAATTCAAGAACGCAGCCAGGGAACTTTCCTGGCAGTGGTTCTTTCCCGCCAAGTCCCTGACCTTTGTGCCCGGGGAAAACGCCTATCGCCGGTATCATCTCCATGAAACCCATGTGCAAAAGGCGATCCGGGCGGCGGTAAGAAAGGCCCGGCTGACAAAGCGCGCCTCGGCACATACCTTTCGTCACTCTTTTGCCAGTCATTTGCTGCAGGCAAACTATGACATTCGGACCATTCAAGAATTGCTCGGGCACAGCGATGTGCGCACCACAATGATTTACACCCACACCATCAAGACCACGACTCTCAAGGAAAAGAAAAGCCCTCTCGACTTCTGAGCATCATCCTCCTGAATGTGGGTTTGTATATGGTTAAGCGGTTAAGTCGCGTGCCGTGGATGAAATCGGTTCAGGCGGAGAGGTGCTCATCCAGCAGGGAGCGGGTGACATCGTATAGGGAGTGGCAACGGTCGCTTGGGCCATGGACATCCTTTCGGGGTTGCGCCCTGGTTTGGATTATCCAGCCGAAATCGAGCTTGCTCTTTGGGTTTCCGTGGTGAATCTATTGTCTTTTATAGGATAAAGAGGCTGAATTCAAGAAAAATATTGCAGCCGACAGGACATCCTCAACGTTCGCTTCTACATGCGGTTTGAAATGTGAATTGGTAAAGGATTGGAACAGATGGAGGCGTTTTGCCTCAAGGTGGGGCATTTTTACCC
>JAWLHD010000344.1:0-5031 GCA_041690555.1 Anaerohalosphaeraceae bacterium | reverse complement strand
TTCAGAACATTAAACACACGCCGCCGCAAACGACGCACCGCCCCCGGATGATAAGTACGGTCCAGCTCGGCACTCCGCCGCTTCCGTTCCGCCTCCGTCATGTCGTCATGAAAGTGAAGAAGAAGCAAAACGTTGGCGAATTCGTTCTTATAGATGATGAAGCTGCGTTTGACTTGGCCCGACGAACCGCTGTCGGTATAGACCAGTTCCAAACCCGTAGCCTCGACCCGCAACCGCCCCCATATCCGCCTGCCCGAAGGCTCCTCAACAGTGATCACATAGCCCGCGAAGTCTTTCAGGCACTTGTCCCGGCGGCGACCACGCACAAATGCGCCCACGATACCGGCGGCAAGGATTATGATTATGGTAACTGTCAATGCATCAGGCGTCCACATCAGTCCTGCCGCCCATTCCGAAGTCAATTCTGTTCAGTGTTGGAGCCGCCGCCCGCTCCACAATGTACGGAACAATACCCCTACGAGCGGCTTCGGTCAAACCAATTATATCCGGCATTTTCAGCCCCGTGCCGGCAGCAGGCCACAGAGTCCGCCGCGCCCCCGTTGCACTCCCCCGAACTGATGAATTGTACAAAACCTTTGAGTTCAGCTCTGTTTTCGTGTATAATTAAAATATGGTGGACTCTGCGCAAGGGCGGCAACAACCCCGACCGGAAAGGGTGAGAATGAAAAATAAGGGCGGCTATTCGTGTGTCTTTGTCATCTTCATGCTCTGTACGGCTTATTCGCATGGGATGCTCGCCGGCGATCTCAACCAGGACAATCGCGTTGACTGGAAAGATCTCCGCATCATGGCCGCTCACTGGCTGACACCTGTTTTTTGCTCGGAAATCGGCCTGGAGGGGCACTGGAAACTGGATGAAACCATCGAAGCGTCGGCGGCCGACTCCTCCGGTTTCGGCCGTCATGGCGTCGTCTATGGCGAAATGCTCTGGCAGCCAGACGACGGCAAAATCGCCGGTTCGCTCGAATTCGACGGCTTCGAAGACTACATTGAAATACCCGGCTACAAAGGCATCACCGGAAAGTCGCCCCGCACCTGTACGGCATGGATTCGCACGCCGGAATTCGAGGGCGAGATAATAACCTGGGGCGAACCGACAGTGGCGGGCGAGCGATGGATTATACGGCTCGACGAGATCGGTCGCCTGAGGCTCGAAGTGGGCGGCGGATCGATCACCGGCTCAACCCTGCTGGCCGACAACAAGTGGCACCACGTTGCGGTCGTGTGCGACGGCACGGCAACTGAAAATGCCGTTCTTTATGTAGACGGTCGGCGGGAAACGATCAGCCAGATCGTTTCGCGCCAAATTAACACTCCCCCTGCCGACGACGTCAGAATCGGCGTGTGCGCGACAACGCTGCGGTACTTCAGCGGGCGAATTGACGATGTCCGCATTTACGATCGCACACTGAGCGAGGCGGAAGTGTATACGCTTGCCACCATGAATACCACGGACCTTACCTGTCCGGACATGGACTATGGAGAGGGTGTCGACTTCGGTGATTTTGCGATCCTTGCGGCCAACTGGAACCGAACGGTTCCGCCGCTGCTTATCAATGAAATCCTTGCCGCGAACAAGACTGTCCTGTCGACGCGGGTTGCAGGCTCTGTGGAGTTTCCCGACTGGATCGAATTGTACAACCCATCCTCCAACTCCACCGATCTGACCGGTTGGTATTTAACCGACGATGCCGGCAATCTGACCAAGTGGGCATTTCCCTCCGGTCTGCTAATACAGCCCGGCGAGTACCTTGTAGTGTTCGCTTCGAGCAAGACCCAGGCCGACCACCCGAACAACTACCCTTTTGTTGACGACGACGGCTCATGGCATACCAACTTCGCGCTCAGCAGCGACGGGGAATACCTGGCCCTTGTAAAAGGCACACCCCCAGAAGTAGTCCACGCTTACGATTCATACGATCTGGGAGGCGAATTCGGTTTCCCGCCGCAAAGGGATGACATCAGCTACGGCATTCAACATGACACCCTCCAGTATTTCGCCGTTCCCACGCCCGGGCGGGAAAACATCGGAGGCTTCATCGGATTCGCTGAAAGGCCGCGCCTCAGCCGCGGCGCCAGCTTCTATGACGCACCCTTCAATCTTATCATGACCTGTGAAACGCCCGGTGCGGTAATCCGTTATACGACGGATGGAAGCGAGCCAACGCAAATCGACAACGGCATTACTTATACACGACCAGTCACCATAGGCGCCACTACCTGCGTGCGCGCAAGGGCGTTTCGACCAGGTTATCAGCCTTCAGGCACTGTCACCGCCTCATTCCTGTTCAATGTCAGCACCGCAATCAAATCGCTGCCGGTCATTTCGATCGTAGGAGACGAAAAACTTTCGCTCTTCGAGCCGGAAGGCATCATGGCCATCGTGGGCGGATATTACAGCAATGGCGTGTGGACGGCAAGCGGCCCTGGCGACTACAACTATCCGACACGCCGCGGCATTGCCTATGAACGTCCTGTCTCCGTCGAGATAATCAACGCCGACGGAACCAAGAACGTTCAGATCGACTGCGGAATACGCGTTGCCGGCAGCGACTGGCACCGCCCAAGATACACGCGAGGCGAAAACTGGTCGAGCAATTATAACAAATTCAGCCTGAAACTTTTCTTCCGAGGCAGCTATGGAGACAGTCGGCTCAAATATGACATGTTTCCGCTGTTTCCAGTTGACACCTTCAAGTCTGTCCAGTTGCGCGGCGGCCACAATGACGTGAACAACCCGTTCATCAAGGATGAATGGATTCGCAGGCTGCACAAGGACATGGGACGTGTCGCTTCCAGCGGCACGCTTATGAACCTGTTCATCAACGGCAAGTACAAAGCCTATTACAATCCGACCGAGCGACTCGATCACGATTTCTTCCGCACGTGGTACAACAGCGATGAGGAATGGGATGTGATCACGCAGCGAGACGTGCGAAACGGAGATTACGTCAATTTCAACAGCATGCGGAACTTCATCCGCAATAACAGTATGGCCGACATTGTCAACTATCAACGGGCAGCTGACTGGCTCGACATCGAGGACTTCATCGATTATCTCATCATCCAGCTTTACTGCGCAAACTGGGACTGGCCGCAGAACAACTGGACTGCGGCAAGGGAACGAACCCCTGACGCCAAGTGGCGGTTTTACCTGTGGGATGTGGAAGGCTCGCTCGAATCAGGACACGTCTCGACGGTTCGCCTGCCGCAGCTCAACAGCGGCTCCGATCCCAGCAGCCAACTGTACCGCAGCCTGAAGGCAAGCCCCGACTTCAGGCAATCGTTCGCCGATCGGATACAGAAGCACTTTTTCGCCGACGGCGCGCTGACGCGGCACAATCTCGAAATGCGCTGGCAGCAGTTGCGAAGAGAAATGTCCCAGGTCCTGCCCGGCATGAATCAGTACGTCCCAATTACCTGGATACCCAACCGGCACAACGTCATGCTGAATGCTTTTGCCGCCGAGGGGCTGTTTGGACTCCAAGGTCCAACTTTCACCGTAGACGGCCAACCCGTCCGGAACGGGTACGTCCGCAGCGGCTCGGTGCTGACGATGGCCAATCCCGGCGGATCCGGAACCATCTGGTACACGACAAACGGAGTTGATCCGCGCCGGCCCGTCGCACCGGAGCAGACGACCACAGTTCTGGTGCCGGAAAATGCCGCCAAGCGCGTCCGTGTGCCCACCGGTTTTATCAGTTCGCAATGGCGGGGCGGAAATGAGCCGTATAATGACTCCGCCTGGAATGACGGCCTGCCCATAGTAAGCGGACGCACTGGAGGCGTCGGATATGATCTGCAGCCCACTTACTTACCCTACATCACTTATGATGTCAGGCAGCAGATGTATAACAATTACCTGTCCTGCTATATTCGCGTGCCCTTCACCGCCTCGGCCGGCGACTTGTCGCAGTTCAACTATATGACGCTGAGGGTGCGATATGACGACGCCTTTGTAGCGTATATCAACGGCACTGAGGTCTGCCGCAGCAATTATACAGGCACACCCACATGGAACCCCAACCCCGATGAAATAGCGCTCAATGACGATTCAGCGGCGGTGCTCTTTCAGGATTTCGATATCTCAGCACACCTTAACCGCCTGCAAGCCGGCTCGAACATCCTGGCGATACACGGCATGAACAAGGGCGTCTCCAGCAGCGATTTCCTTATTTCGGTCGAACTTGTTGCAGGCCACCGGACGACAGGCGGAGGCATATCCGAAAGCGCCACGGCGTATGCCGGCCCGATAACGCTGAACAAAAGCGCCCGAATCAAAGCCCGCATTCTCAGCGGCGCTACGTGGAGCGAGCTCAGTGAGGGGGCATATGTCGTCGGAGGCGTCAACAACAATCTCCGCATATCCGAGATTATGTACAACCCCCCCGACCCGAATGGAACCGGCAGCAAGGCGGAGTTCGTCGAGCTGACCAATGCCGGCGACCAGACAATCAACCTTGATCAGGTCGAATTCACAAGGGGAATCCGCTTTGCATTTGACGACGTGCCGCTCCAACCCGGAGAACGCGTTTTGGTCGTAGAGGACGAAGAAGGCTTCCGGGAGGCCTATCCCGACTCTGACGCAAGGATCGTGGGAACATACAGCGGCAAACTCGACAACTCAGGTGAAAACCTGGCGCTCGTGGACGCTCTCAGGCACAATATAGCTGCTTTTGCTTACAAAGACGGCTGGTTTGATATTACGGATGGAGGCGGTTTCTCTCTGACGCTCAAGGAGGCGGCCGCAGGCCTTGCCCGCGACGTGGAGGCTCACTACAAACTGGATGAATCCATCGGAGCAACTGTTTTCGACTGCTCCGGCCATTCGCGTAAAGGCGTAATCGGCGGTACCCCGTATTGGCTGCCGTTCAATGGCAAGACAAACGGGGCGCTCCAGCTAAACGGAAGCGGCGATTTCGTTGAGATTGTCGGTTACAAGGGTATTCTCGGTTCGGCGGCCCGGACTTGTACTGCATGGATTAAGACTGCCGGTGCGACGCTGGACAT
>JAWLHD010000343.1:0-5059 GCA_041690555.1 Anaerohalosphaeraceae bacterium | reverse complement strand
CATGAGTACGGTGTCGAAGCCTCCCCCGAAGGAGTCTTTCTCCCAGTCCCCTTGCACAAAGGTTATACGATCCAAGAAGCCTTCTTTTTCAACTACGCGGCGGGCGATGGCGATTGTTTCGGGGAGGTCGAAGATCGTGGCGTTGAGTTGAGGGTACTTTCTGCAGGCGAGGATAGAGTAGGTTCCGGGGCCGCCGCCGACGTCCAGGAGGCGTTTTCTGCCCGCAAGATCGATGTTTTCCAGAAAGATGCGGCCTCTGCCTCCCATGGTGATGTTGTGCATTCCCATGATGAAACTGCGATGGACGGCGGTGGTGTCGACGCGCGGCGGCAGCAGGCAAATCTGGTTCTCAAGGTTGTCCCAGAAGTCTCGCACAACGTCGGCATGGGCAATTATGTCTCCCTGGTAGAGTTGTGATCCCCTTACGAGCCATGTTTGGGCCCGAGGAGTGTTTCGGTAGAGGGTGCCGTCACGCTCTACAAAGCCGAGTGCCGCGCAGGCGATCAGGAGTTTGTCGGTCATCCGGGGTTGTGTGCGGCAAGCGCTGCATAGTTCCTGGAGCGAGAGGCTCTTGTCGGCCAGATGCGTAAACAAATCGATTTTGACGGCTGCCTGCAGGACGCGAGAGGACCGATATGCCCACGTCAAATCGTTTATCGCGGCGAAGTCTTCGCTTCTGGCTCCGCGAGGATATTCAAGCCGTTTCGGAATATCTGCGACTCGCTGGTACTCTTGAGTTGCCATAGCGGCTACTTCTTTGTGGTCGAATGCCATTGGAGGCAGGGCGTCGATATCGAACCATGCAGCTTCGGCTGCGTCGTCGCCCGGTTGAAGGTGCATGTTCTCAGTAACGACGACGCCGATATAGGTGATCGTGATCGTGCGGCCTCTCGGATCGCGGCCAATCGTGCCGAAGGTATGCAATTGCCGCAGGTCGATTCCTGTCAAGCCAGTCTCCTCTTTCAATTCACGAGCGACGGCGTCATTTAGTTCTTCATCCATTTCGACAAAGCCCCCCGGGAACGCCCACTTATTCCTGAAAGGTTCTCGGGCGCGCTTAACAAGAAGGACTTTGGCGGCAGTGGATGTGCGAGCGAAAACTACTGCGTCGACGGTGACCATGGGTCGAGGCCATTCATAGACGTATCTTCCTTGTTCGGCCATGCAGCACACTCCCAAAATATTTAGCAGGGAAATATCTTATTATATCGGCAGGTACTGCTGCAAAGAAAGGGTTTTCGTTGCCGAAAAGTAACGTGTGTCATAGAATGGGCGCGATGAACGGCAAGCAAATATCTACTGTAAGCCTTGACCTGAAAGACGGCTGGCGAGCCTCTGTTGTATTGGAGGATTCGGGGGGCGATAAGTTGTCTCAGGCCGCGTGGAGGCAGTTTCTCGCGGAGCCCGAGCAACTTCTGAAACTGGACGGGGAGAGACTGAAGGCCGACGGCCAGAATTCGGTTGTGGCGCAGCCGATTTTGCTTGGCGAGCGGCGGATTACGGCCGTGATTAAAGTCAGGATGAGGCAGGACGGATTCAGGGAATTCTTTCGGTGGCTGCGTCCAGCGCGCGCCATGCGCAATTTTAAGACTGCTCTCAAACTGCGGGCAATGGGAATTACCGCGGAATATCCTCTTGCGGCCTTAGAGCAGCGGAAAGGTTTCGGTGCGAAATACAGTATTTACGTAAGCGAGTATATGGCAGACAGCCCTAATCTGTATCATTTTGTGCGTGACGAACTGAACGGCATCGGGCCGGACGAAGCGGCGGTGCGTCGGGCGGCGGCTTACCAGGTGGCGGAGATACTTGCTGGTCTGCACAACAACGGGCTTTGGCATCGTGACGCCAAGGCGCCTAATTTTCTGGTGGGGCGTAAGAACGGAAGTTGTCGCGTGACCCTTGTGGATTTGGACGGCATCAAGCCGTACCGCTTGGCGCGCAGACGCAGCCGGCTGCGTTCCCTGATCAAGCTGACGGCTACGGTTATGCCGCTTGGAAATGTTAACCGCAGCGACTACTGGCGGGCGTTTTTGTCATACTGCAAACTTACCAGCATGAATGAGGATCGACGTCGCCTCTTCCACGAGTTGGCGATGAGTGCTGCTGCGGCCCGGCTGCTTTCGGTGGCCACCTCGGCGATTGAAGGGCGGTGTGAATTCACCGATGGAAAATGACTGAGCCAAGAGACGTACCCAAGAACATCCTTGTTATTAAACCGTCGGCATTGGGCGATATTGCTCTGGCACTTCCGGCGCTTGCGTCTTTGCGCGCGAGTTTTCCTGATGCGCGGATTACCTGGCTCGTGCGGCGTGAGTACGCGTCGCTTCTGGAAGGGGCGCGCGATCTTGACGAGGTGCTGCTGTTCGACCGCAAGCACCTTGGCAAGTGGTGGTGTCAGGCGCGGTCATTTGCATCACTGGTCCGCTTTTTCCGCGAGCTTCGCAACAGGCGATTCGATCTTGTGATTGATCTGCAGGGTCTGTTTCGCACGGCGTTCTTTGGATGGATTACGGGTTCGAGGCGGCGTTTTGGGATGAAGGATTCGCGGGAGTTCGCCGGTCTTTTTTACAGTCATCGAGTGGCGCAGAACGACGGCGGCGTGCATGTGATAGATTACTACCACAAGGTGGTTGCGGCGGCGGGATGCAGCAGGATAGTGGACGGGTGCAGCTTTGCACCGACGGAGGGGTGGGTTTCGCGGACATGTGAACTGCTTGCGGAGCACGGCGTCAGGGCAAGCGAGTACGTTGTATTTGCGACGGGATCGGCGCACCCGGCGAAGTGCTGGCCGATCGAACGGTTTGCGGCACTGGCGGACCGGATCGACGAGCAATTTGGATTGCCGGTTGTGGCGGTGGGCGGACACGGAGAGACTGAGGGGGCGGAGATGCTGTGCGGGCTGTCGCGGGGGCGGGTTGTGAATTTGGCCGGCCGGACGGACATCGGGGCGCTTGCGGGGGTGTTGAGCGGGGCGAGGCTTGTTGTGAGCAACGACACGGGGCCGGGGCAGATAGCGGCGGCTCTGCAGGCGCCTGTGGTGATCATCATCGGGAGGACCAATCCGCAGCGGATAGGGCCTTACAAGAGGGAGCACGGGTTTGTGGCGGTGGACGCGGAGCAGCGAGGGAGAAAGATCGAGAGCGACGATCCGCGACACAGGATCGAGGAGATATCTGTGGAGGCGGTTCTTGCGGAAGTTGTGTATCACCTCAGGCGAAGATGATGGCGGCATGGTTTTTGTTGTATTCGCATGAAGCTGCAAGCGGGGAGCTGGCAATATTCTTGATCTGCTGAGCGACGGTCCATCCACGGGCTCCCGCGCGGGGCGCCCATTACTCCATGCTGAGAGTGTCACACTACCCAGTCGGGTTAATCACCCAAGTTAAAGTTGATTTCGTAGGCATTGCCGTCGAACTTGGTGTTGATGTTGTAGCCGCTGTTGTAGAAGATGTTGAGCATGGCCTTGTTTTCTGGGAGGACGGTGGCGTAGAAGCTCTTGACGCCTCGCTGGGCGGCGATTCGGACGATGTAATCGAGAAGCAGCGTGCCCATGCCTTTGGCCTGCCATTCGTCGTGGACTATGAACGCCACCTCGGCTACACGAGTCTTGGGTTCGAGGAAGTACTGGGCTATCGCGACGATTTCCTCGTCGCCTGGGCCCGGGACGGCTCCCACGACGGCCAGTTCGTTCTGGTAGTCGATGTTCGTGAGCTTCTGGACGTCGCGATGAGGGAAGGTCTTAGTATGGGTGAAGTAGCGTTTCTTGACGGAGGCCTGGCTGAGGGAGTAAAGCATTTCGGAGAGGGCGGAGTCGTCGGTCGGTTTGACGGGCCTGAAGAATATCTGCGTGCCGTCGCGGAGAGTGTCGTAATGTTCGAGCTCTTCGGGGTACCTGACGTTCTCCCAGGGGAGTTCGATCTGGTCGGCGTGTATATATTTCTGGGCCTTTGCGGCCTGTATGAGTTCCTTGCGGAACTTCGGGTGGGCTATATTAATGAGTGCCAGGACGCGCTCGCGGATGCTCTTTCCATGCAGGTATGCGATGCCGTACTCGGTTACGACGTAGTGGATATCGCCGCGCGTTGTTACGACTCCGGCGCCCTCGGTGAGTTTTGGGACGATTCGGGAGACGGTCTCATTTTTTGCGGTGGAGGGCATGGTGATTACGGGTTTGCCGCCGCGGCTGCGGGCGCAACCGCGGATGAAGTCGACCTGGCCGCCGATGCCGCTGTAGAAGCGGTAGCCGAGTGAGTCGGCGCAGACCTGTCCTGTCAGGTCGATTTCGAGGCCGACGTTGATGCCGACCATTTTATCATGCTGGCTGATGACGAAGGGGTCGTTGACGTACTCGGTGGGGTGAAACTCGAAGAACGGGTTGTTGTCGATGTAATCGTAGAGTCTCTGGGATCCCATCGCAAAGCTGGCGACGATCTTGCCGCGGTTGATAGTTTTCTTGGTGCAGGTAATTGCGCCGCATTCGATGAGATCTATGATCCAGTCGCCGAACATTTCGGTATGGATGCCGAGTTCCTTCTTGTCTCCGAGGTATTCGGCCATAGCCTGCGGTATGCGTCCTATACCGCATTCGATCGTGCTGCCGTCCTCGACGAGTCGCGCGAGGTTCTGGCCGATGCGGCGCAATACATCGTCGGCGGCTTCCGGTTCGACCGTGATAATCGGTTCGTCGCAGGGCACGAGCATATCGATGGAATTGACGTGAATGAAGGAGTCGCCGAGTGTCCTGGGCATATTTGCGTTGACCTGTGCGACGATATACCTGGCGTTTGCGGCAGCGGATTTGACTATGTCGACGGAAATACCGAGGCTGCACAGGCCATTTGAATCGGGCGGTGAAACCGAAATGAACGCGATGTCGAGAGGAATGCGCCCGGTTTCGAATTCATGGGGGATTTCGGAGAGAAACATGGGTGTATAATCTGCGATTCCTTCCTGAATGCTGTTGCGCACACTGTCGGCGATGAAGAAGCTGTTGACATTGAATTTGTCGCGGAACTTCTCGCTCATGTAGGGGGCGGGGCCGATAGTGAGGAAGTTAATG
>JAWLHD010000342.1:0-5069 GCA_041690555.1 Anaerohalosphaeraceae bacterium | reverse complement strand
AACTGGGCGGCCTGGCGCCAAACAAGGTAACGATCTACCGGATACTTGAAGCGCTTGTCGAAGCGGACATCGTACACAAGGCATTCTTGCAGGACAGGACCTGGCATTTCGAGGCGGCTCACCGGTGCAGCGAGCACCAGTGTCATCCGCATTTTTCATGCACACGCTGCGGGCGAACGGACTGCCTGACGGAGGTGAAGATGCCGCTTGCGCCCGGTCCGGCGGGTTACAAAATCGAGCACCAGCGGGTCCAACTTGAGGGACTCTGTCCCAAGTGCAACGGCTCAGAATGACGTTTAACAGGGAGATACCGGGGTATCAATGGCGGCTTTTTGAGGGCCGGCGGGTAAGCGTGGGTCACATAAACGAGTTGACAAGGGCGTTTGCCGAAGGCAGTATATGGGGGATGAAGTTTTTCAATGGAGGATTTGGGACATGCGGCAGTTGGATCGCAGAAGTTTTCTAAAGATAGCGGGGGCATCGCTTGCGGCTGGGGCGGCAGGCCTTGCGGAAACCCGGGCGGCATCGGGCGGCAAACCGAATATTGTGATTATCTTCCTTGACGACAGCGGCTGGTCTGACTTTGCGCCTTTTGGCAAGCCGCCATACGAGACGCCGAACATGGAGCGGTTGGCGGGAGAGGGCTGCCGCTTCGACCAGTTCTACGTGCCGCAGGCGGTGTGCTCGGCGTCTCGGGCGGCTCTTTTGAGCGGATGCTATCCGGGTCGCACGAAGGTCTTCGGGGCTCATGGCCCGAATGCTCGCGGGCTGGATCCGAAGTTTGCGACTATTGGCGAGGTTCTCAAGAAGGCGGGGTACAGGACGGGGGTGTTCGGCAAGTGGCACATCGGTGATCAGGCGGATACGCGCCCGTGGGCGCGGGGGTTCGACGAGTCGTCCGGTCTGATGTACTCCAACGACATGTGGGAGTTTCATCCGGAGAATCCGGAGCACTGGGGGAAATTTCCGCTGCAGTTCTGGCATAACGGGAAGGTGTCTATCCCGCGGGTGACAAAAGAGCACCAGCCGTACCTTACGACATGGGCTACTGAGCACGCAGTCGACTTTATCAATCGCAACCGCGAGAAGCCGTTTTTCCTTTATGTGCCGCATTCGATGCCGCACGTTCCGCTGTTCGTGAGCGAGAAGTTCGCGGGCAAGTCAGGGGCGGGACTGTACGGCGACGTGATGATGGAGATCGACTGGTCGGTGGGCGAGATCACGGCGGCCCTGAAACGCAACGGCATTGAAGACAATACGCTGGTGATCATGACCTCCGATAATGGGCCGTGGATATCATACGGCAATCATGCGGGGCAAACCCCCTTTCGGGAGGCCAAAGGGACCAGTTTTGACGGGGGCGTTCGGAGCGCGTGTATTATGAAGTATCCCGGACAGATCAAGCCGGGGACAGCGAGCGGACGGGCGTTTTCGAGCATCGATATTCTTCCGACGGCGGCTCATCTGGCTGGGGCCGCCCTGCCGTCAAACCCGATCGACGGCAAGAACGTATGGGACCTTATAGCGGGCAAGGCAGGTGCAGAGAATCCGCATGAGTACTATCCGTTCTCGACCGGGGCGACTTTCGAAGGCATAATCAGCGGTGACGGCAGGTGGAAACTGCACATACCGCACAAATACCGGACTCTGGTGAGTGCCGCAAATGACGGGGCGGCGGGCAAATATCGGCAGGCGGACATCGGGTTGTCGCTGTTCGATATGAAGAACGATCCCTTCGAGACAACAAACGTCATCGACAAGCATCCCGACATTGCCGAAAAGATGAAGGCTCTGGCGGCGGGCCACCGGGCGAAGTTCTATGCGAAACAGTGAAAAGGATTCGAAGGGACTACTTGTCGGACATGGACATTTATCCGTATACGTTTGACCCGATTTTCAAGAATCGGATATGGGGCGGGCGCAAACTGGAGAGTTATTTCGGCAAGGCTCTGCCGCCGGACGCCAGAATCGGAGAGAGCTGGGAGTTGTCGGACCTTCCGGAGGGCAGGAGTCGTATCAGCAATGGTCCGTTGACGGGTATTACCCTTGCGGAAGCCATCGAGAAGTATGGCGAGGCGATCACGGGCAAGAAGGAATACCGGCCGCCTTTTCCACTGCTGATCAAGCTGCTGGACGCCAGCGATGTACTGAGTGTACAGGTTCACCCCGATGCGGAGACCTGCAAGCGGATGGGCAAAGGCCAGCCGAAGACCGAATGCTGGTACATTATCGACGCTGAACCGGGCGCGGTCATCTATAAAGGGCTTGTTTCGGGCACTACACGTGCGATATTCGCCGCCGCTATCGCCGAAGGCAGGTGCGCGGAGTATCTCAACAAGGTGGTGGTTCAGCCGGGTGAGTGCCACTTCCTGCCGGCCGGCACCTGTCATGCGATCGGGCCGGGGCTGCTCATTGCCGAGATACAGCAGCCTTCAGACACCACTTACCGCGTTTTTGACTGGAACCGGGTTGACCCGGCAACCGGCGAGGGCAGGGAACTTCACGTCGACGAAGCGCTCGAGAGCATTCATTTTGGAGCGACAGACGAAGAGTCGGTTAGAACTATGGGCAGGCTCGTGAATTCGGACGCCTTCAAGATCGCCAAGGGCCGCCAGATGCCCGGCTGCGCGGTCCTGCTGCCGGCCGGGGAGATGAGGGTGCTTGTATTCGTCAGCGGAAAAGGACAGATCAGCACGGGTGACGCAGTACCGGCCGAGTTTGCCAAAGGCGATACGGTGCTTGTTCCGGCGGCATTCGAAGGCGCAGTCGCGTTCTCCGAGAGCAGCGAATACCTCATCGTGACCCTTTGACTGCCGTTCAACGGCTTTTTAAGGTCGATCGCCTATTTTCACCGATATGAATAATGCGGTTTTTGTCGCCGCATGTCGTGCGTCAGATTCGGACGGAGACCATTTGAAAACCGATCCGGCGTCGTTTTGGGAATGTAATTCGGAGATCTATGTGCTGAAGGAAGAAGAAAACCCACCGCTTATCTGGCCCGCGGAGAGGTCGCTTCGTGATTTCGAGGGAACGTGGTGGGTCGCTCACACCAAGAGCCGGAATGAAAAGGCGCTTGCCTGGCAGATGCAGCACAAGGACATCAGTTACTTTTTGCCCATGCACTGGAAGGTCGCCAAGAAGAGAGGACGGACTTTCCGTTCACTGCTGCCGCTGTTTACCGGTTATGTATTTTTCTGTGGAAACGAGGATGATCGTCTGGAGGTATTGCGGACCAACCGGGTCGCCGGCCTGATCGCGGTACACGACCAGGGACGTTTAGTTCGCGATTTGTCGCCCATTGAGACGCTTTTGCTTCAGGGGGCGCCTCTTCAGCCGCACAAGTATGTAAAGGCCGGAACGAAGTGTCGAGTGATAGCCGGAGCGCTGATGGGCATGGAAGGTATAGTCTCGCAGACGGCACGTCATACGCGGCTGGTGCTTCAGGTTGAAATGTTAGGCCAGGCGACCAGCGTTGAGGTGGAAAGCGACTTCATCGAATTAATTGAATGAGACGGCGCATCCGAACACGATCGGTCGGCCAAACAAGCAAGAGGGAGAAGTAATGAACAAAGTTGTCCTTACCATCGGCGTCCTGCTGGTTATCTGGGGTCTTTGGATTGTTATTCGACCTGAGTTCATTCGCAAGATAATTCAGGTTCTGTGCAAGGGATTGCTGGTCTATATACCGCCGGCAGTTCGCGTTTTGCTGGGTATTGTATTTCTACTTAGTGCTCGTGAGTGCCGTGTCCCATGGGTTGTGATGGCATTTGGAATTATCATGTTCGCGGCGGGGATAGTGATGTTCATGATGAAGGCGGGGAAGCTTCGCTCCATGTTCGAGTGGTGGGGCAAGCGTTCACTGACCGCCTTGCGGGTCATGGGCCTTTTGGCGGCGGCGGTCGGAGGAGTAATAGCCTGGGCGGCCTGAGGCGACAGGAGCTTTTTGCCGGCAGTCCGATAGAATTTGCATTAGGCGCTTGTAATGGCAACTGCGTTTTGCTATAGTGTCGATGCAGGTGTTTTCTTTGGCTGGAGGAAAGCAGTGGTAAGCGCAAGGAGGGTGCGCAGGCGATGGATGGCGATACTGACCGGGTGCATACTTTCACATGCGGCGTTCGGGATCGTGCTGCATCCGGGCGATGGCGAACCCGACTCAGAAAGACAAATCGAGAAGCCCGCGGTTGCGGTGATGGGAAGATGGGCAAACAACGGCACGTGCGTTGTCATATCGGCTAATTGCGTCATCACGACCAGGCATCAGGGCGGAGGGATTGGAAGCGTCGTTCACGTTGGCGGCACACCCTATCGCGTGGAGGCTGTCTGGGACCATCCCGGCAAAGTGAACCCCGACGACCCGGATCACCAGGAGGTTGACCTTCGCATTGCCAGATTATGTGGGGCAAACCTGCGTGATTATGCGACAGTTTACACGGGCAGGCGGGAGATTGATCGTGGTCGGAGCACCGTCATTGGCGGTTATGGGCGAGGCCGCGGCGCCGAGCTGAAGAAGGACGGAATCACTTTTGGCTACGCGTGGGAAGAACCCACGGTCAATCAGAACCTGAAGCTTCGCTGGTGCACCAACACAATCGATGCAGTGTGCTCGGACGTGAAGTCAAGCAATCAGAGCAGCGGCGCACGCTATAATCACGACCTTGTGATTGCCGATTTTGACGATCCTGGGACAACTGCTGCCGAAGGGGCCGTTGCGGGTTACGACTCGGGGGGCGGCTGGTTTGTACCGGTTGACGGCGGCTGGCAGCTTGCGGGGGTGACCTGGGGGTCAGACCGAGCGCAGAGCATGGAGATACGCTTCAGATCGAGCAGCAATCCATTGGTTGCCAGTCCCGACAGGATGTATGCGCTGCGGGTGAGTGCGTATGCAGAGTGGATTGCATCGGTGCTGGCTTTGGCTTATACGCCTTTGGCCAAGGGCGACCTGAACTCGGACGATTCGACGGACATGCGGGATCTGGCGGTGATGGCGGCTCATTGGCTGCGCGGCGACTGTGCCGAATCGAACGGCTTCTGCGAAGGCGCGGACATCACCGGGGACGGCTTTGTAGAAG
>JAWLHD010000341.1:0-5069 GCA_041690555.1 Anaerohalosphaeraceae bacterium | reverse complement strand
GGCTCCCAATTGACAAGTTGTGTCCTTCTGCTGTACTCTGTTTCATGTGGCGTGTCCTTTCTAATGAGTAATTTGACAAAACTACCCAAGGATACGCCGCTTTTTTTCACCTGTCCATCCACAACTTTTGGTTATACCTCGGTCATAGGGGGATATCCTGAAAAACGAGGTGTCGTCGCCGCCGCCTCCTATGAGGTTCGTCCCTTCGGCGTACATAGTGCGATGCCCATGGCTCAGGCACTCCGGCTTTGTCCTGACGCAGTAGTGTTGCCGGTGCAAATGTCCAAATATGCAGGTTTCCAAACAAATCCGTCAAATACTGCTTGCCTATACGCCGCTGGTCGAACCGATCTCCATAGATGAAGCATTCCTTGATGCTGGCGGATCCCTGAACCTCTTTGGCTCTGCCGATAAGATTGCTGTCGAGGTCAAGGCTCGTATAAGGGAGCAGACAAGACTTACGGCTTCAGTGGGCGTGGCTCCCAACAAATTCCTCGCCAAGCTCGCCTCCGACCTGAAGAAACCCAATGGACTGGTCGTGATCACAGAAGAGAACAAACAGCAGATCCTCGATCCTCTGCCGGTATCAAGAATTTGGGGAATAGGCAAGTCCACCGAGGCGGCACTCCAGCGACTCGACATCAAAACAATTGAGCAGTTGCGAACTGCCCCTGTCAGCAGGATCCGACCAGTATTTAAGAACCAGACTGATTCCGTTCTGCGGCTTGCTCAGGGTATTGACGACAGACCTGTCGAGCCGAAACACACCGCCAAGAGCATTTCTTCCGAAGAGACGTTTTCGACTGATATTCAGGACAAGAATGTTCTCTTGCAGGTGCTTTTCCATCAGGTCGAGGAGGTTGCCCAGAGCTTGAGGGCAGAGAGAATACAGGCACGGACGATCACACTGAAGATTCGCTACAGGGACTTCAGGACCATTACCCGAAGCAGCACTATCGAGCAGCCATCGAACAGTACAAGACGGTTGTGGGAGGAGGCAGAGGAGTTATTCCTGCGGTGGCATAAGAAAGCGGCAGGTGCTTTGCGGCTCTTGGGTTTTGGGGTATCGGGATTGTCGGCGGAGGGTAGCGGACAATTGCCGCTTTTCCCTGACCCGCAGGAAAAAAAGAGCGGGAGGTGGACAGAGTATTTGATCAGATCAGGAAGAAGTACGGGGATGATGCTGTGAGGCGGGGTGATTGAATAGACCCACGCCCACTCAGGATGACATCGCAGGGCCAAAGGGGACGGTTGTGTACTTGTTTCAGGGGGAGGCTTAGAGAATGGCGGTGGCGGGCAGAGCAAACGGAACTGCCTGAGGGGAATTGCAGTTGGTCGATTTATGTGGTGTTACCAAGGTATAGGGGGTGATGTGCCCATTCCCGGTCCGAGCAGGACGGCGTTTAAGAACAGTCGTTCGGAGCCAGTGAGCCAGGCACGGTAAGTTGGATCTGCGGCGAAGAGAACGATCTGGCCGTGGCCGAGTTTCTCAGTGGTTGCATAGGCTGATCCTGTGATGCGTTTCCTTGCCTCTGGCCAGAGCAGGCCGCTGAGTCTGAGTTGGCCGGCGTCTGCGAGGCGCACCGGCGTTTGGACGGGGTGGGTGGACATGAAGACATTGCTGCCGCTGAAGAGGACTGGCATTTCGTCCTTTGCGCCGAATGCAAGCCAATGTTCCGGATTCAAAATCGCCTTGAGGAATACGCCGGTCGGACTGAACATTCGGTTCCACTGATCCTGGCGTTTGAGCTTGTCGAGGTCGGCGGTCTTTTCGGTGTCTGTTTTGGTGGTCTGTTTGTCTCTTACGTCTGCGGATTCTTCAGGTGCCCAGATTTGCGCGGCGTCGACGTTTACGGCCCGGGCGTTTCTTTCTTGTTGAAGTGCTTCTTCGTATAGGGCGGTTTTTTAGAGCACGTCGCGGCGCAGGCGCACGGCAGACAGGCCTGACTTGGCGTCGGCGACGAAGGCGGCCGAGGCGCCCAAGGCGATGAGCGTTCCTCCGCCTTCGACCCAGCGGCGGATATGGTTAAGTTGGGCTGCGTCGAGAACGCTTGCGAGGTTACCGGCGGCGGGCAGGATTAGCACGTTGTATTTTCGGAGGTCGATCCAGTTGATGTTTTGTATATTGATGGGCGAGGTGCGTAAGCGGACGTTATGATCGAGGAGATGCCATACAGAGCCAAATGAAGTCGAGGAAACCGGCCACTGGGAGGCGATGGCGACTCGCGGTTCATGCAGGAGTTTGATTCGGGGTCCGCCGAGGTCAGGGCCTTCGGTGACGAGGGCGGTGTCAACTGGGATGACAGCACCGGGGTGTTCCTTCGCGATCTCGGCAATCAATGTACCGAGGTTGTCGGGGTTCTCGTGTTTGCGGAGGACGATAGCACCGGCTGGGAACGAGCGGCGGTCGGCGGTAAACCGACGGGTGGCGATGCGCGGCCGGCAATTATTTGCGAAAAGGCGTGCCAGGACTGGGTAAGCGGAGCTGTCGGCGAAATCGATTATGTATCCGTAGGCCGCAGTTCGGATGGCGGCAGGCGTTTGCACGTTGTGCGAAGTTGCGCCGCTGATATTGACGGGCTGGAGATCGTCTGCCCAGTACGCATGGAGTCCACAGGCCAGTGCGAGGCTCCAAGATGAGACATCATAAAGATGCGTGGCGCGGCGGTTTTCCAGTTCGCTGCGTTCGTAGTCAAGTGTCTTGTCGTCAAGACGGGGATCGAATTCGAGCAGGGTGTGCAGCAGCCTGCGATGGGGCTGGGCGGAGCGGACGATTGCGGTGCCGGCAGGCAGTTCGATGGTTTCTGTTCGTTTGCCCCATATGTCGGTAGCACCGTGGGCTTTCAGCGGTTCAGCAGCGAATGCAAGCTCGATGCCGTGTGCCTTTATGACGTCGATGAGTCTTTGGCGGAGTGTCTGATTATCGGCGGGCGGCAGGAGGAACGTTCCTTTGCACGTATCGCCGTCGCCACTGACGGCCCACGTGCGGTCGGCGAGGAAGTCGGCTAGGATGGCACGGCGGTTAGCGGCCAACGTGCGGAGATTTGCGAAGGTGCTGACGACGTGATGATGGACGGTTTCGGCGAAGGTCATGACCTGTCCTGTGGGCTGCTTTACGATGGCGGCGTTGGCCCGTGCCTGCTCATAGAGTATGCCGGTTGCGCCGAGGAGGTTGGCCCATGCGTTTGTGTAGAAGGGTCCCCAGTCGCTGTACCATTCGCCAGTGTAGTAGCTCCAGCCGAAGCCGTTGAAGGCGGCGGCGTGATCCTGTGAGAATCGGCGTCGCCAGGACATGTTAGTGGGGGCAAGGTGCATGTTGACAGGGTCGTTGGGCGGGTCGAAAAGATATGTTTCCATCGGTCCCATTTCGTGGGAGTCCACGAGAAGGTGGGGATTCCATGCGAGTATTACGGCGGCGCGGCCCTTGGTTTCGGGGTGTACCATCGTGAGCCAGTCACGGTTGAGGTCAAAGAGGTAGTGATTTCCGCGTCCTCGGGACCAGAGGCCGGCGTGCTGCATGGCCTGGTAATCGGAGTTTTCGACGATGCCCGACAGTTGTTCGATCTGGCTGAGAAAGCGTTCACGGCCGTCGGGGTTCTGAAGGGGGTCGATGTGGATTACGATGTTGTTGAGCAAATCTGCGGTCTGACTGTCTTTGCCTGCGGCGAGACGGTATGCGACGTAGACGGCGGCATCGGTGCTGGACAGTTCGTCGCCGTGAATGTTGTATGCCAGCCATGCTACGGCGGGAAGTGAATCGAGGTACATCTCGATATTGTCGGATTCTGTGATCTTGCGCGGGTCGGCCAGTTTGGCGCTGATCGTCTTGATCTCGTCAAGCCTGTTTTGATTTGCCTGGCTGGTGATAGTGAGATAGTAAAGGATACGCCCTTCATGGGTTGTTCCGTACTGGGCAAGACTGACACGGGACGACGTTTCGGCCAACTTGTAGAGATATTGCACGAGGGCCTCATAACGCACAGCTTTTCGGCCGATTTCAAAGCCGAGTACCGATTGCGGAGTTGCGACTGCCGCATCCATAGGGACCGAATCGTCCAGCGGCGTCTGGAAGGCATGTTTGCCATTGGCGGCAGGCGTTATCAAGGCACAGATGCTTGTCAGCAACATTAAGCCAACGGCAAGACATTTGCCTTGTTGGATTTTCCGGTTCATTGCCTTCTCCCTTGTCAAGCCGATTGGATAAGTCTTCGTCCACAAGCGCCTGTGGGCTGAATGCTCAACGGGGCTCGAATCCGACTTGCATGATCAACAAGCATACCCGATTCATGCAGTTTTGTCAAGTCTTTGACATGGAGTGAAGCGATTCGGTATGGTCGCGTGATAGTGCACGGCAGCCTGGGTTTACGGCGTTTGGGCGTGGTGCGGAACTTCGGATGGAGTTGTGGAGGCGGCTATGGACGTAGAGGGAGGGTCGTCCGTCTGCGGACGGAACGCATTGAGCGGGGAGCTGGCTTCATGGGCTGGCAACGGCCATCCCAACCGGACACCGGCGAGTTTTGTGACTGTCAGATGGATAGAGCACGGCTTGGTGCAAAAGCTGGCGACATTATCAGTCATGGTAATTGTCCATATCCGTCGCCACCTCGATGAAGATGTGCCCGCCCGCTGCAGAGATTTCCACCAACGCCAACACACGATTCTTAGTCTTTATCCCCGCGAAGATCGTAAACCGCAGTCGTGACGTCGCCGGCGACCCCGTCGCTAAAGGCCCTCACACGGATCTCGTGCCGCCCCGATTGGGTCAGTTCAATCGGGTTGCCGTATAGTGGCGACTCGATAGTGGGTTCTGAGCCGTCCAGCGTGTAACGCAATGTCGCACCGTGATCGGGTGAAACAACAGTGATCCTCAAGGGACTGTGAAACTGACCGTCCTTGGGGCGCGATTGAGCGCTGGTGGTGAGTATGGGCAACCCCAATCCCCCTGGCGGCATCCACCGGCACGCGGCGCCAGCCCAGGGATCGCCCCTGTAGACCAAGCCGGCGTAGCACGGTTTGGTGAGCTTCATGTTCTGGACGAAAACCTGTTCCCATGTCTTGCCGTCCAATGA
>JAWLHD010000340.1:0-5091 GCA_041690555.1 Anaerohalosphaeraceae bacterium | reverse complement strand
GGTTGTTCTGCAGCGCGACGTCGTCGCCGGGGATGAATCTGAAGGTTTGTTCGGATGCATCAAGATAGTAGATTGTGCCCTGGATCCAGCCGGCGGCGCGGGCCTGGGCGACGGTGATTGTCTGAGCTTGGCGGCGGATAAGTGCCTGAGACCAGGGGAAGAGCCGATTGTGGGAATAACCGAAAAGGTTCCAGCCGGATCGCAGCGGAATGACGCGGTCGGTATCCTCCTGGATGGGATTCATTGCCGGTGCGAGCAGGTTCCAGCCTCGCCGCAGCGGAACGCCGGTTTCAGGTTTGCTGGACAGGTGTACGCAATGGATTGTGTCGACCGAACTGTAGGTCGTGCGCGTGCCGGTTGAGCAGAAGTAACAGTCAAGCGGTACGGACGGGGCATTCGGGTCCGGTGGGTCGCCCGGATCACCGGGATCGCCGGCGGGCGCCGGACCGCCGAGTGTAAACGGGGGTGGTCCTCCTCCGCCGCCACCACCACCTCCACCACCTCCGCCGCCTCCGCCGCCACCGCCGCCACCGCCGCCGTAGCCGCCATTGCCATCGCCGCTGCCGTCGTCGGCGGGGTTTCCGCTGAAAGGATTGAACGGCAGATTGATGGGGGGCGCGGGACTATCGGGATCGGTGTCGTCGTCGGGGTCGCATATACGGATGGGGATGCGGATGAAATCACCTTCGTCGCGGCACCTTGTAACGACTCTTGCGCCGCCTGTGACCTTGAAGCTGTAGGCATGGTACAGAGGCGAATCAAAGCTCGGCTGGAAACGGACGCCCTGGCCGCAGTCCCATGCGCTGACGGGGCAGAGCCCTCCGCAGCCGGGCGCCAAGACGCCGGGTTCGTACAGGACATACCAGAAGAGTGTTGGTTCGGGATGGCACGGCAGCCAGCCGTCGCTCCAGCCGTCCGGCGGTTTGAGTATGCCGGGAATGTCCTGGAGGCTTGGCAGGCTTGAGCCCGCGCCCTGCGAGCCGAGGCCGACGAGCCGTTCATAGGTGCGTATGAAGTCGGTGATGGCCTCCTGCGGCACGCCGAACTCCTGGCAGTAGCCGCTCCACGAGGGCCAGTAGATTGTGCTCCAGTAGCTCAGTTCGTAACCGGTGACCGGTCCGCAGACGGGTTCATCCTCGCAGACGCGCACGGTGATCGGGATGACCACGTCGACAGTGCGGCAGTTCGTGCCCGACTTTGTCGGCGGGGTGTTTTGCAGGGAACTGATGACGACTTCGGCGTCGGGGTCGACGGGGCAGGCGCCTTGCAAGAGGTTGTCGGGGGCGCCGCCGGGACGAACAACGGTGAAGTCCAGCGTTGCATAGTTGTTGCTGAGCATGTCCTCGGTCATGTCTTCGGGATAGCGGCCGGCGACTTCGACCCAGATGCGGTGCGGGCCGCTAAGGTCCTGGGGCACCGTCCATTCTATTGCGGCAGTCTCGGAGCGGAAGTCCATACCCATGTAGCTGGTGGGAATTACGGCGATACTGTTGACGTCGATGAGTTCGCCGTTGACGCTGTCGAGATAGAAGTAGGTCTTGACGTCGAAGATGTTGGCGGTGCCGGTGTTGAAGACCTCGGCGCTGATGGTTACGGTCTGTCCGGGTTCCGGGAAGAGGGTGCTCATGGCGACGTTCTTGTTGAGTACGCTGAGGTCGACGCCCTGCGGGGTGCTGCGCCAGGTGCTTTGCTTTTCGTAGTATTCGCAGCGGTAATTGCGGCATGCCTGCGGTCGGCCGGAGCCGTCGTCGCAGCCGTAGGAATCGACGCATTCAGCGGCGATGAGCGTGATCGGCTCGGATGAGACGACGAGGTTGGGGTCGGTGAGGCTGCGGGCGGTGAAGACCAGGTCAACTGAGGTCTGGCTTGCACTTGTGGGGCTGAAGGTTGCAAGGCTGCCTTCGATGAGGACGTTCTCGGGGTCGGAGGCCGAATACTGGACGTTATCGTAATCGAGCTGGACGAAGAAATGTTCGCGGAGGTTCTTGTGCCACGTATCGCCCAGGAGGATCGCCTGGTCGCTGAGTCCGCCGAGATATCGCGGTTCGGCGGTGAAGTAGAGCATGATCGGCTCGGAGCGATGATACTTGTTGTCGAAATAGCCGTACTGTGCGATGTACATTGAGGTCTCGAAGTCGAGGCCGCGGTCGTCGGAGAAGGTGTGGCTGTAGGTGTACTGGCCGCTGCTGTAGGCGAGGGCTCCGGTGTAATCGGTCGCTTCGGCGGATTTGAGTTTGACGAAGGCGCTCTTTCCGCCGGGGACGAGTGTCAGATAGAGCGGGAAATGGCCCAGGGCGCCGAATGGCGAGCCCGTGGTGAACTCGTACTGGCCGACTGCGTTTCTGGGGAATGCGTTCATCGCCACGTTTGTGTTGCGGATGGCAATTATGTCGGCCCAGCCAGTGTTGCAGAAGTACTTGATGTTATCCACGGAAAAGACGATCTGGGAGGGGCTGTGATCATCGTCGAATACGAAGTCCAGCCACACCTGTGCGTCTATGCCCGCGAAGTTCTGAACCACCGAGACGGTCCACCTGAGGGCATTGTCGTCGGCGACGAGTTCGGAATGGATGCGGTCCTCGGCGTTGAGCGAGCCGCCGACGATGGGGATTTCGGCGGGCGGCAGCGATTTGCCGTCGGCGCCATATATCGAGAGGCGAATCCGGGTGCCGGCGTGTATGTCGGACCAACTGCCGGTTGTGTCGAAATACATCAGCAGGCGGACGACGTTGCTGCCGTCGGCGTTGGTATATGCGTTTTGTGAAACGATGGAAAGCTTGCCGCCGTTGTGATCGACCACGTTGTCCTTGAGGGTGAAGCCGGAAATTGGGTTGGCCTGGCCGTCAAGTACTTGTGCGGTGAACCTGCGGGTGTCGTTTTTGGTGTAGCCCCGGCTGTCGATAGTGTAGTCGACGATGGCTAATTCGCGCGGGGCGTCGTCAAGGGCAAGCGTTTCTACGCCGCTTACGGCGTGGGAATCATAGCCCCACTTGTCGATGTAAGCAAAAATGTCGGCGGTTGTGACTATGTAGTCATTCCATCTGTAGACGTTCTTGTACAGGCCGGCGGTCTCGGACAGGGCGCCGGTGTTGATGTGGGTTTCGGGCAGGTCGGGGCTCTTGAAGCTGTAGAAAACGAAGCCGTCCGGGTTTGGGTTGAGGGTCAGCAGCAGCGGGAAACTGCCGAGGCCGGGGAACGGGTCGCCGGTTGTGAATTCGATCTGTGCCAGTGCGTTTTTTGGAAACTGAGACTCTCCGGCTGAGCGCCCGGCGATGTTGATGGTGTCGCCCCAGCCGCTGTTTCTGAGATACTTGATGTGGTCCACTGAAAAGACGATGTCGGAAACGGACATGGTCGGGGGGATCGCGAAATCGAGCCAGGCTGTTTTGTCCTTGCCCGTGAAATTGGTCTCCACACGCACTTTCCATTGGTTGTCTTCAAGAGTGGATGACAATACGCTTTCGTCGTCGTTTGTGAATCCCGTCGACAAGGCTACCGCGTCAGTGAGAGGGGTCTTGCCGTCGGTGTCGTAGAGGCTTATTGTGATCTCGGTGCCGGCGTAGATATCCGACCAGCTTCCGGTGGTGTCGAAATACAGTTCCAGCCGTGCCTGCGATGCGCCATCTGGTGATACATCGCGGACGATGCGGCGGATGAGCATTGCACCGCCGGTGTAATCAGGCAGGGGATCGGCCAGTTTGCCGGTTATGCCGGTAACCGATTGTAACTCATTGTCGAGTGCGTTGAAGGTTACCTCAATATCCTGCGGGGGCAGGTAGTGTTCGGGGCTGACGGTGAAGTTCTGGATCACGAGGCTGCGGGCGAAGCTTTCCGGGCCAAGGGTGATGCCGGCGGCGAATCCGTGCGAGCGGTAACCCCATTTGTCGGCGTAGACGGAGAACGTGGCTGTGGATTCGACGTAGTCGTTCCAGGTCCATCTATGGGTATAACTTCCCGACGCTTGTGAAAACGCGCCATCATGGGTGTTGGCAGTCCCGAGGTGCTCATCGGTCATGGCGTAATAGATTATGCCGCTGTCGGAGGGGATCAGCGGAAGGAAGACGGGCAAGAGACCAAGCGAGGCGAAGGGACTTCCGGTTGTCAGTTGGAAGCCGCTGCCGGGCGTGTTGATCCATGTCTCGCCGAGGTAGATCCGGTCTTGCCAGCCGGTGTTGTAGTTGTATTTGAGGTAATCGAAGCTGAAGATGACATCCGAGAGGCTGCGGCTCGGCGGTATGGTGATTTCAACGTAGCTGATCTTGTCGGAACCGGCGAAATTTGCGGTGACGTCGGTGATGAAGCGGCAAAGGCCGGCATCAAAGATCAATTGATTGGACAGGGCGCCGCCGTCGCTTTCCAGCCCCGCGGTCAACAGGAAATCGGGCGGAAGCGCTGAGCCATCTTTGTAGTAGAGGCTCAGCTCGGCACGAGTGCCCGCATAAATGTCCGACCAGCGGCCCGTAGTGTCGAAGTAGAGTGCAATGCGTGCGGTCAGCGTGCCGTCAACATCGACGGAGCGGATCTGGCGAAGGATGGACAGTCGGCCGCTGTCGGAATCATAAAGTGTGTCGGCGGCCTTTCTGGCGAAGCCCGCAAGGGGGGTCGCATCCGAGTCGGCAAGGTCAAAAGTAAACGTCAGGTCCTGTCCGGGGACGTATGCGGTTCTGTCGCATTGCCAGTCAGAGACGACGAGGTCGGCGCCGGCGGTGTCGACTGCAACTGTGAAGGTGTCGGTTTCGGTCGGCGATCCGTCTACATCGGCGTAAATGTGATAGACGCCGAGGAGGTATGACGGTTTATATGAGGCCGTGCAGATACCATCGGCGATGGTTCCGGAGAAGGCATGCTGGTGTCCCAAAGGTGTGGTTACATGTATTGTGCAGACTTCATTTACGTCGTGTACGGTAATTGCAAGGGTTTGCATTGGCGCCAAAATTTCAGCATCGAGCCGCAGTTGGCCCAGATCATCGGCGCCGGCGGCCGAGGCCAGCATACTGAACACAACAATTTGTAACAGCGATTTCTTCAAAACTCCGGGGGCCTTGTCTTACCTTTCATCGCATTGGCACAGCCAGTTCTGCGCCATGATGA
>JAWLHD010000339.1:0-5099 GCA_041690555.1 Anaerohalosphaeraceae bacterium | reverse complement strand
CCCAAATTTACAAACCCACCCCTGCTTGCATACTTTGACACTCCACAATCAGCCACCATCCTTCCCCCGCTTCTATATTATTCTTGACGAAAACCCGCCGCCATATTATCCTAATCAACAATCGCTCGATAATGAAACGATGCCTTCACGCCGCTGAAAGGCCGTTTTTAGCACAATAATTGGGGTTATTCTCATGGTCCATCGCATCCTGGCAGTACTCGCCACCTCCGCACTGCTTCTAACCGCCACAAGCTGCGCCCCCGAACAGCAAACTGTAACACCCGACGAACCAATGAGTTACGACACCACCATAGGCCAGTTGGGCCAAACCTACCAGTTCCGCGCCGTCCACGTAAGAGGCTACGGCCTCGTCGCAGGACTCCCCGGCACAGGCTCAAGCGAATGCCCCCCCGATCTAAGAGCAATATTATCCAAAGACATCCTCGCAAACATCAAGGGAGACGTCAAAATCCGCCCTGACGACCTCATAAACGGCCTTGACACAGCCGTCGTCGAGGTCTTTGGAACCATACCACCCGTTGCCTCAAAAGGCGACCGATTCGACCTCAAAGTCGTCGCCGTCGCCACCACCCAGACAACATCCCTCGCCGGCGGAACCCTCTATCCCACTGAGCTTAAAGCAGTTGCGGGCCTCGTAAGCTACGACCAGTTCGCGCCGGTGCTCGGCAAGGCAACCGGGCCAATCTTCATGGACACCACCGACCCAACCGCGCCCAAAACCACCGCCTACATCCTCGGAGGCGGCACCGCCACTGAGGGCGTCCGGCTCGCAATCGGCCTCAACAAGCCCGATTTCGTAACCGCAGCCGCCGTCAGAAACCGAATAAATGAGCGTTTTGGCGCAAAAACAGCCAAGGCGATCTCCCCTGGCGAGATTGAATTCGTCATACCCGACAGATACAAAGAGCAGAAAGAAAAGTTCCTATCAATGCTCAACCATCTCTACATGGCCGAGGATTTCGAACTCAGGAAACGCCGCATCGAAATGCTCGTAGCCAGGCTCGCCGCCGGAACCGACATGCAATCCGCCGAGTACGCACTCGACGCAATAGGAAGACCCGCACTCGACGCCCTCGCCCGCCTGCTCGATTCCACCGACGACAAAGTGCGCTTTCACGCGGCAAGATGCGCGCTAAGCATAGGCGACGACCGCGCATTACCGCCGCTGAGGGCGTTTATCAATGATCCTGCCTCGCCCTATCGTCTGCAGGCCATAAATGCGGTCGGACGCAACGCCAAGCGCGACCAAGCTATTATCGCCCTCGGCGGGCTCCTGTCCGACAACGACTTTAAGGTACGGTTTGCCGCTTATGAACGGCTGCTGGCGCTTCAGGACGTTTCAGTGTCGCGACGACTGGTCGGCGGCAAGTTCTTTGTCGATCAGATCGCCCGCAAAGGACCGCCCGTCGTTTACGTATCCCGGTCCGGTGTGCCGCGGATAGTGCTCTTCGGAGCGCCCATTCTTTGCCAGGAAAACATCTTTCTCGAATCGGACCAACGTGATATAGTCTTAAACGCTCCCGCCGGCGCGCAGCACGTTGCGGTAATGCGAAAGCTGCCAAACCGGCCCAGGCTGGTCGGTCCGCTCGAAGCCGACTATGACGTATCGGATATAATTCGCACTCTTTGCGAGGATCCTGCGACAAGCAACTTGCAGCTCCGCAAAGGCCTGGGCGCCTCCTATACGGATGTGACGGCGCTTCTGGCAAAAATGGTGCATGCCGACGTTGTAAAGGCTGCTTTCGTAGCCGGGGACATGACCGCGGCAGGGGCATTTTTACAGAAAGCCGAGTCTGTTGCCCGATAAAAAGATGTCGCAAAGCAGAGAAAAAGCAGCTTTGAAGCTGCACAGCACAGGCACAAGGATGAATGCTCGAATAACATGGAGGTCGGTCGATGCAGCTTGACAGGATAGTCCTGAACGGCTTCAAAAGCTTCGGGGACAAGACGGATTTTCAAATCAATTGTCCGATCACGGCAATTGTCGGGCCAAACGGCTGCGGCAAGAGCAACGTGGTGGATGCCATCAAATGGGTATTGGGCAATCAGAGCCCCAAGAGCCTCCGCAGCGGCCAGATGGCCGACGTAATCTTCAGCGGATCCAGCAGCCGCAAGGGTAGCGGCATGGCGGAGGTGAGCTTGCAGTTCAGCGGGGTGGCGGCGATGGGCATGGAGGGGGAGACGCTGGAGATATGCCGACGCCTGTACCGCAGCGGGGACAGCGAATACCTGATTAACAATAAAGTCTGCCGGCTCAAGGACATACGCGAATTGTTCATGGACACGGGGGTCGGCGTCAGTGCTTACTCAATTATCGAGCAGGGTCAGATCGATCAGCTTCTGCAGAAGTCAACGGTGGAGCGCCGGGCAATCTTCGAAGAGGCGGCAGGTGTCAGCAAGTTCAAGGCGCACAAGAAGGAGGCGCTTCGCAAACTGGAGCGGACCGAACAGAATCTGCTGCGTCTGGCGGACATAGTGGGCGAGGTGGAGCGACAGCTTCGCAGTATCAAGCTGCAGGCGGGCAAGGCCCGGAACTATCTTGCATACAGCGAGCGGCTCAAGGAATTGCGCGTCAACTACTCGCTGGCCGAGTACCATAAGGTCGTAACGCAAATACGGGAAAAGAAGGAGGACCTGTCCGGGCAGCAGAGCCGTTTCGGCGCGATCGCATCGGAGGTTGCCCGGCATGACGCGGCGCTGACGGAACTGAATGACGGCATTCTGCATTCCGAGAGCGAGATCAACCGCTGGGATAATGCCCTCATATCCGCCAGGAGCCGCATCGAGCAGCAGTATGAACGAATCGACTTCCTTCGGAGCCGCCTGGACGACCTGGCGCGACGACAAGACACCGCGGCCGATCAGATCCACCGCCTGACGCAGCAAAGCAGCGGACTCGAGGCTGACTTGAAGCAGTGTCAGACGGGGCTCAGAGAGAATGAGGAGCTTCTCGAGAACCGAAATGCGCAACTGCAGGACCTGACCGCGGTGATCGGCCAGATCAACGCCGAATGCGCCGACGTGGAAGCAAGTTTGGAGGACGAGAAGTCCGGGATTATCGACATTGTTCGTCGGACAGCTCAGCTTCACAACGAAATCCAGAGCATGGGGACCTACCGCGACAGCCTCAAGGGTCAGAAGAACCGCCTGAGCGGTCGAGCCAATGCCGCAGCGTCCGAACTTCAGGACCTGCTGGCGCGCAAGGCTCAGCATCGGGCACGCCTGGAAGATATCAACAGGGTGATTGCCGAACTGCAGGAGAGCCTCGAACAGAAACGCCAGCAGATGGCGGCCATCGACAGCGAGCAGGCACGTGTAAATGAGCAGCTCGCCGAGGCAAAGGAACGGCGAAGCGGCCTTACCAGCGAGCGGAAGGTCCTGGCGGACATGGAGGCGCGACAACAGGGCCTGAGCACCACGATTCGCGAAATCCTCGGCGCAAAGCAACAGCAGGCCCAGGATCGATACGATTATATCGAAGGCATCATCGCCGACGTAATCCATGCCGACAGCGAGCATGCCGCCGCGGTGGAGGCGGCGCTGGAGGGCATGACGGACGCACTGGTCGTCAACAGCACGCGTCGCTTCCTGGCCGATGCGGAACTGCAGGCGAAGCTCGCCAGCCGCGTGCGCGCGGTATGCACGGATCGACTTGCACCTTTCGTCGATCAGCACGACCTGTCGGCGTTTACAGGGGCCAAGGGCCGGCTGATCGAGTTCGTGGGCTACGACAGCGAACACGCGCAACTGGCATGGAATCTGCTTGGGCACGTGGTTCTGGTGGATTCCGTAGCTTCGGCAATGGAGCTTTCACGGACACTGGGCGGCGGCTACCGTTACGTTACTTCCGCCGGAGAGGTCTTCGACGGGGCCAATGTCGTCAGCGTAGGACCGGTAGGCAAGGCCGAGGGGCTCATTTCGCGCAAGAGCCGGCTGCACCAGTTGGATTCGGAGTTGGGCGCCACCTCGCAGCAGATAACGCGAATTGAAACGCTGCTTCGAGAGAACAACCAGCAGACCCAGCATCTGGCGGAACTCTGCAAGGACCTGCGAACGGCGGTGTACGAAGCCACGACCGAGAAGGTCAACACGGAAAGTGCGCTTCGCGTGATCGAGCAGGACGTCAAGCGGCTGACGGAGGAGCAGCCGGTCATAGCCAGCGAGATCGAGATGCTGGAAGAAGAAATATCGCAGTCGGTGCAGAAGGAGTACACCTCCAAGCAGAAGCTGGACGAACTGGAAGCTGTCAACAACGAGCGAACGGCGAGGATCGAGCAGCTCGAAGCGGCCATTGCCGAGAAGCGGCGGATGCAGCACGGCAAGAGCGCCGAGCTGACGGAGCTGAAGGTGCAGATCGGCCAGATAGCCGAACAGCAAAAAGGAATGCGGCAGCGGATCACGAGCCTTCAGAGCCAGTTGCAGCACGGCCGAATGGCGGTTGAGGCGGCAAGAAACGAATTGGCCGGCTGTGACGATCAGATCGTTGCCACCCGCAGGAGTATTCTGGGCAGCGAGTCGCGGCTGAATCTGTTGTTCGTGGATAAGGAAGAGGCCCAGGCCGTCAGCATCCGGATGCACGACAAGGTGCGAACTCTCATGCGGACCAAGCATGAGACCGAGCAGATATTCAAGCAGAAGCGCGCCGAGCAAATTGAGGTCGAACAGCAGATGCACGCCGTCCAGCTCGAACTCAGTCAGTTGACCGTGCGCGACGAAGACATGGTCAGCCGCGTTCAGGAAGAACTTCAAATCGACATCGTCGAGGCCTACAAGAGCTTCGAGCAGTCCGACATGGACTGGGATGCGATTCGCGAAGAAATCGCCGATCTGCGGGCCAAGATCGAACGGCTGGGCAATGTCAACGTGGATGCGATCAAGGAGCAGGATGAGCTGGAAGACCGATACAAATTCCTGGCGGCGCAGGTGGCGGACCTGACGCAGAGCAAGGGGCAGCTTGAACAGCTCATCGCCCGGATCGACCGTGAAAGCCAGGACAAGTTTCAGCAGACGTTCGACGAGGTGCGGGCGAATTTTCAGGTGCTTTTCCGAAAGCTGTTCGGCGGGGGCAAGGCGGACAT
>JAWLHD010000338.1:0-5115 GCA_041690555.1 Anaerohalosphaeraceae bacterium | reverse complement strand
GTGTCGGCAACTCAACGCCGCCGACCCACCTATTCCGTGGTTTCTGATCGACCCGAAATTGGAATTCATAGGTTGGGCCGAGTCCCTTGGTGCGATCTATCTTGACGCCGACGATCCCAGCGTATGCTTCGATCTCTCACCCCCATCCGGCCTGACCTACGAGCGATGGCTGCCGTCTCTGATGCCCTATATTGGCGATATTGTTGGCTCTATTTATGGCATAGATATCCTTCAGCAAGCCGCCGAGATCTGTATAGGGCTGCGCCGGCAGTACGAGAAGAAGAACAGGCCCACAGAGATATGTTTACAGGACTTGCGCGAGGCGATCGCATTCGTGCCCAATACATCGAGCTGGCGCCGCGCCGGATACAAAGAAGCCATCTTGACCGGTGTCTCCCGCATCCTGACGGGAAGTGGTACTTTGTTCAAGTGTCGCAAGGGCCTGGATCTCGCGCCGCTCCTTAACCGAAATGTGATTCTCGGAACGCGATCGATCGTGGACAGCTTTGCCACACGCTTCCTGGCCTTCCGTCTGTTGTGGCATTTGCAGGAGAGCGAGCGTTATTCGGCGCCGACCAGCACGCCCAAGAGCATGCTCATTATAGATGACGCCGCCAGGTACATCTCGTCTATAGATGGCTTTGGCAACAAGCACCTGTCGAGTTTAGGGTCAGTCTTGACAACACTGCGGTCCAGCGGTCGCTGCTTCTGTGCCGTGACCCAGATTCCGCATCTTCTCGATCCCAGCCTTTGCTCTTTGCTGCACACGGTCATTAATATCGGCGGCCTTCACCATAATGCCGATACTCAGTTGCTGGCCCGACAGATGGGATTGACCGAGCCGCAACGTCTGGCCTTGATGTTACTGGCTCAGCGCCAGGCAGTTGGCCTGTGCGGCGGCTCAGCCTGGCCACGCCCGGTCCACGGCACCGTCTGTGAGGTACGTGATCCGGCGAGTCCGATCCTACCCCAAGCGGTCGATCTACCCGAATTGCGGACCGAATCGTACCAGAGCCTTTTCGATGCGGCAACTAATGGTAAGCCAAGGATGGATCGGGAGCATTCTGCTGATACCGTTGGTTCGAAACCACCCACCGCTGCGAAGGCAGACACGTCCGCAGCTCCTGAAGGCCTCACCACTCCCGAGCACGTCTTTGCGCTGGATGTCGTGACGTACTTGCCATCACCGTTGAGCGAGCGTCAGCAACGACTGAGTTTCTCAGCGCGGCAGCTTGAAAATGTCAAGCGCAGCCTTCTGAACAAAGCCCTTATTAAGGAGGTCTGGCTGGGAAGACTTCTGATGATCGCGCCGACCCGGCAACTCTATACGCTGCTCGGGACCGAGCCGCCCTACCGCCGCGACCGTTGGGAAACTCATTCCTATCTTGTACTGTTGGCAGCGAAATTGATCGAGTGCCATCCCCTGGTCAAGTACGTCAAGACCGAGGTCTCCCTGGGGGACGCCAACTCGACCGTCGATGTCCTCGCCTGCCATAAGGACGGTAGTCGCTGGGCCTATGAAGTTGTTCATCGCAGCATCACCAACGTCGCTGCTTTGGCCGCCCGGCTCCAGGGCAAGGGCTTTGCCCAGGTATGCTTCCTTTGTAGCGAGTTTTCCGTCAAAGAGAAAGTCCACGCCCAGATTCGCAATGCGGGATTCGATTCTGATTTCCTGGCCACGATCCGTTACCGGATCTTCAGTTCACTCGTTCGTGAGCGCAAACAGATGGGGTTGATGTAATGAGACTCAGCCTCAGAAAAATCCTGATGTTCTTGTTGGTCCTGGTCATTGTGTCGCGGACCGGCAAGATCCTCCAGTTCCTTGAGGGATTGCAGTTCAATGGCATCCTCACCCTGGAGCCGCTGCGCCGTTCACCGGAGGAGGGTCGTTTTCTGGTCACCGTCCTACTGTGTGCACTTGTGTTCGTAACCGTATTTTTCCTGATCAACCGACGAAAGTGAGGTGACAAATGCTACGAAAGCCAACTACAACCCACGATACCGAGCAACACCAGATTGTTTCCGAGCACCCGCCCGGGGATGACAATCGCAACGTTCCGGCCCTGCCAAAGAATGGGCCCGACACGGAACCCGAGAGAGACATGCCACCGGGCATCGAGGAGTTCTTTCGCACGGTCCTCGATGAGCAGTTTGTCCGGATCGAAGCGCTCCTTGCTGGTACAGCCAAACAGTGTCAAGAGACAGAGTCCCACTTTCAGATCGTCGCAGAGTGCCAGAAACAAACCGCGGCTTTTGCCAACGGTCTCGTCGCACGTCATGCCTTGCACCCGGCCATCGAGACGGTGCACGAACTCACCGTCCTTCTACGTCAACTGAAAGAGCAGGCTTTTGCGGCTATCCAGCCGCATACGCAGTGTCCGGTATTTGGACCCCTCCTCGAGGCTATCGATCAGGCGGAAAAACTGGCCGCCGCCAAGTACGATTATCTGGGCGCCGAGATCATCGAACCATCTCCAGACGAGGCCTTCGACCGCCATCGTCACGAGATTCAGAAGGCCGTGACGACGGACGACCCCGCTAAGCACGGAGTTATCGAAAGCACCATGGTTGCCGGCTTGGTATACCGCGACAAAATCCTTCGGCTAGCCAAGGTCGCCGTTTATCGACACATCGACAAGTCAAGTGAAAGGAGAACATCATGAGCAAGAAGAAATCTAAAAGCACGTTCCATGCCGGTATTGACCTAGGCACTACCAACAGTGTCTTGGTAGTGGTTACGTCATCAGGTACTATGGAAATCGTCCGCAACTTGGACGGCGACCACGTGACGCCCTCGATTGTCTCGGTCGCCAGTACGCCTCCGGTGGTGGGCAAGGCCGCTCGGCAAGATCGGTTCCTCAACCCCGAGTACTGTGTCGAACAGTTCAAGCGCTACATGGGCCAGACCAGTGAGACGGGTCAAGACATTCCGCTGGTCACAGCCCCGGATGGCACGGAATACACCCCACCGATGTTGTCCGCCGAAGTACTCCTGTACCTCAAGAACAGTGCTGAAAAACTCATGGGGCAGAAACTTACCCAGGTGGTCATCCCAGTACCCGCCTATTTTCCAGAGGCGGCCCGCCAAGCCACCAAGAACGCAGGCCTGATCGCGGGCTACGAAGCCGTCCATATCGTCGACGAACCGCTCGCTGCCGCCAGCTTCTATGGCCTGGTGAGGACAGACCCGTGTAAAACCGCGGTCTTTGATTTCGGCGGGGGCACGTTTGATATCTGTATTCTTGAGATTGACGGCCACGGCCACACCACCACTCGCGCCATCGACGGCAATTACGAGTGCGGGGGCGGCAATGTCGATGAAATCTTAATGGGCAAGGTCCAAGAGAAAGCCAGCGCAGACGGCGTCGAGTTGAGCCCGGATAGAGACCTTGGCCAGTGGCTCGAAGCCCTGGATAAATGCAGAGAGGCCAAGGAAATCCTGGCCCGCAAAGATCAAGCCTTCATTGGGCTGCGCGTCGGGGACAAGCGAATTTCCATGCAACTGACCAATGCCGAATTGGAGCAGTGGTCGGCCCCGATCATTGCGACCCTTCGGACCTGCTGCCAGCGAGCCTTGGACAAATCCGGCCTTCAGGCTTCGCAGATCGACAAGGTGCTGTTGGTGGGCGGCAGCACCAGGCTCCGCTTCGTCACCCGGGTGATCCGCGAGGTGTTCGGCCAAGACCCGGTCGGCGATACCGACCCCGATCTGGCTGTGGGGCGCGGGGCGGCGATTCTGGCCGCCGCAGAGTTCGCCGCCCCGGAGCAGGAACTGATCGTGGAAGGTAAGCGCTACGTCGCCTCGGCCATCAGGAGCCAATCCATAGCGGCGCGGGACCTCTGTGTGGCCGCGATTACTCAGAAAGAACGGGGCGATACGGACGAATATAACGTCCCGATCATCACCACGGGCTCAGAGTTGCCCTATGAGGCCCTCGAACACTTCACCCCGATCGACGCAAAGACCAACAGAATCAGTGTCAAGCTCTACGACGGCCACCCAGGTGAACGGTCCAAAGATTGCATACCACTGCATGAGGTCGAAGTAGCGGTACAACCCACTGATGACGACCAGAATGACGATCGTATTGAATTCAAGATCAATATGAACGACGAAGGCCTGGTACACATCGATGTACGGGACACCTTGCTTAACCAACCGGTACCCATTCACTTCAGGTTCCATACCGGTCTGTCAGACAGTGACATTCAGGAGCAGCGGGGTGAATTGCTCCGTCGCCATCAGGCGTTGTCACCTGCATCAAGCTCGTCTGACGCAGATGACGAAAGATCGTGAGGTACTCATGGCGTCTATACTCAAACATATGAAAAGCCTCGAAGCGAGGTTGAATGGATATGCCGAACGTTTGCGGACTACGTCACCATCGACACCGCTGGTCGTCGCGTCGCCGGACAACACCTCGCAGTGGTCGCCTCCCTGGGCCGTACCCAGGGATACAGTGATCATCAACGACCGTTCCACCAGCATGGGCAGCCGCGACTATCGGCCCAGTCGCCTGGCCGGCGGCGTCACGGCGACCATCACCTGTATCAACACACGCTCCGGGCTATGTCGCCAGGACCGGGTGGCCCTGATTGCCTTCAACGACGCGGCCGAAATCCTGATGCCGCTGACGGCGATCACCGAAAAAACGCGACTTGTTCGAGTCCTCGGCAAGCTCAGCGCGCGTGGCGGGACCGATATCGCCTCGGGTCTGAAGGCCGCGATACAGCTGTTCCGTCGGACGCCCGCCCAGGGCCGCCAACGACATCTCATCCTGTTGACAGACGGACATGGTGGTGATCCGGTCAGCAAGGCGAACCATTTGAAGCAGCGGTACGATGTCGTCATCGACGTGGTAGGGATCGGCGGCACGCCCGATGACGTCAACGAGGCCATGTTACGCCGCGTGGCTACGACAGAACACCATTACCGCTTCATCAAAGACTCTCGCAGCCTGCAAAAGCACTATCAAAACCTGGCCACCGGTCTGATCTGGCGAGGGAAAGACAAATGACCAAGGCACAAGCACGTCGGATATTGGACCTCGGCGGATCTACCAGCCTGAAGAAGGCTCAACTTGCCTATGAGGACAAACGCCGCCAGCTGCAACG
>JAWLHD010000337.1:0-5120 GCA_041690555.1 Anaerohalosphaeraceae bacterium | reverse complement strand
CGCTTACCGACAATACGATTGTTGAAGCCGGCGGGTCGATTATCGTGGATGTGACATTTTAACTACGGGAGCACCGAATGAGTATCTGCAACAATGTGAGGACATGATGATCGCAACGTGCATAATCAGGTCAACGCCGGCGGTAATGTTCGGCTCCCAGGAAGTGTTGGTTATCGTTATCGTTACCGCGATTGTCGTCTTCATCGTAGCCCGCGGGCGCAAAAAGACCAAAAAGCGATGAACTGATTCGGTTACGATGAAATGCCTGCGATAAGCATGTCCGCTGTCTTCAAATCGCATGTCGGCTGCAAGCCGTGAAAATCATTTGACAAGGCGGGCATTTTGATATATACTGTTTGATGTTGCGAGTGCAAAATCGGCGGTTTCGCCGTTGCGCCATCCGCGGTACGGCGCCTGATGGCACGTCGCAACAGGGAGACCGGCTCAAAACTCGATGAGATAAAACGCCCGTCTCCTTTTTTTGCGCGCACCGTCAGCCGCAAAAAGTTTATGGCATCATGCGGCTCTTTCCGTTAGTATCCCCCAATGGCAATCTGCTTATAGGCGCCGTCTTGAGCCGGCCGCAATCCGAAATTGTGCAGAACGGAAACATGCGATGCAGAATCTGAACCACTTGGACTATGCCGTCATTGGCCTGTACTTTTGCTTTCTGGTGGGACTTGGGCTTTATCTCAAGAAGAAGGCGTCCGCGAGCCTGGAAGATTACTTCCTCGGCGGTCGGCAGCTTCCCTGGTGGGCCTTGGGTGTTTCCGGCATGGCGTCATTTCTTGACATCACAGGAACGATGATAATAGTATCGTTCCTGTTCATCCTGGGTCCGCGAGGGCTTTTCGTTGAGTTTCGCGGCGGCGCAGTGCTGGTGCTTGCCATTTACATGTTATGGTCCGGCAAATGGCACCGCCGGTCGGGCTGTATCACCGGCGCTGAGTGGATGGAGTTCAGGTTCGGACACGGATTCGGCGCCCACTTCGCCAGGATCATGCGCGCTATTGCAGAGGTCATCTTCACCGTAGGCATGTTGGCCTATCTGGTCAAAGGGGTGGGTCTTTTTCTGTCGATGTTCCTTCCGTTTACACCTTTGCAGTGCTCGTTGATAATGATCGGCGTGGCGACTGTCTACACTGTTGTCAGCGGGTTTTACGGCGTGGTTTACACCGACTTGTTTCAGTCAGGAATTATACTCATCGCGGTGGTGTCGATCTGTGCGATTGCCATGACTGCCGTTGGGGGAAACGGAGATATCGCGCAGATCGCGGCTGAAGTTACCGGGCAGACCAAATGGACCGACTCCGCCTTGCCCTGGAAGACACCTATGCCGAAAGGTTATGAAGGCTACAGTTTTCTGTCGCTTATGGCCTTCATGTATTTGCTGCGCAACGTCTTCTACGGCATGGCTCAAGGCGACGATCCCAAGTACTTCGGCGCAAGAAAAGACCGCGACTGCGGCCGGCTGACATTCCTGTGGACCTGGCTGATGATGTTCCGCTGGCCGATGATGATGGGCTTTGCGGTACTGGGCATCATAATGGTACGTCAGTGGTTTCCGGACCAGGCGGTGGTGGTGCAGGCTTCCGATCTTATCAAACAGCATCTCTCGGCGACCGATCAGGCCCGGTGGGCGGATGTGCTGGCCGGCGTGATGAACAATCCCCAGCGATACGAACCTGCGCTTATCGAAGGACTGCAAGAGTTGTTGGGAACAGACTGGCAGACAAGGCTTCATCTCGTCGGGTTCCACGGAACAGTCAACCCTGAGAGAATCCTGCCGGCGGTCATCCTCCATCGCATTCCGATGGGGCTGCGGGGCATGTTGCTCGTGGCGCTGATCGCCGCATCCATGTCGACTTTCGACTCTACTGTCAACAAGACCGCCGGTTTCTTCACGCGCGATCTGTATCAGCGTTATCTCCGGCCC
Organism: Anaerohalosphaeraceae bacterium; assembly: GCA_041690555.1. Lineage (GTDB taxonomy): Bacteria > Planctomycetota > Phycisphaerae > Sedimentisphaerales > Anaerohalosphaeraceae > JACZKQ01. Next base: position 3,184 of record JAWLHD010000337.1, on the reverse strand, counting down.
GGTGCCTCAAACCGTGAGCTGATTTATGCAAGCTGGGCATTCTGTGCAGCAGTAGTTGCTTTGGGCTTCCTGATGGGATACAAAGCCAGGAACATCAACGATATCTGGGGCTGGATCATCATGGGCCTCGGCGGCGGCATGCTGGTGCCTTTGTTTCTGCGATTGTACTGGTGGCGATTCAACGGCGGGGGTTTCGCCATCGGCATGACTGTTGGTCTCTTTGGAGCCGTCGCGCAGCGGCTGATGTTCCCGGAACTCGGCGAACTTCTGCAGTTCGGGATCATGCTGGGCATAGGCCTGGCGGGCTCCATAATCGGGACGATGCTGACGAGCCCGACCCCGCCGGAAGTGCTGGAAGTTTTTTATAAAAAGACTCGGCCCTTCGGACTTTGGGGACCGCTCAAAAAGACCATTCCTGAAGATGTCCGCAGCGTAATGCGACGCGAACATCGCCGGGATATCCTGGCTGTACCTTTTGCGTTGGGCTGGCAGGTAACGCTCTTCATGCTGCCAATGCAGTTGATTATCCGCTCATACAGGGCGCTTGCGATCACATCGGTTATTTTTGCTTTCTGTCTGGCGGGGCTCTATTGGGTATGGCTGCGTCATCAGGGCCGCGACGAAATCTCCGCAGAGCAAGTGCAGGAAGCGACGGCGTAACGAAATCTCAACTTCGAGGCACTATGGAAAAGAAGAAAACCGTTCATCTGTTATGCAACGCACACCTTGATCCCGTTTGGCTGTGGGAGTGGCAGGAAGGCGCCGCCGAGGCCATCTCGACTTTTCGCACAGCCGCCGAACTCGCCGAGAACGACGGCGCTTTCGTGTTCAATCACAACGAGGTAACGCTTTACAAGTGGGTCCAGGAGTATGAACCCGCATTGTTTGAGCGGATCAGGAAGTTGGTGAAGGCTGGCAAGTGGCACATCATGGGAGGGTGGTACCTTCAGCCGGACTGCAACATGCCCAGCGGAGAATCTTTCGTGCGCCAAATATCGCTCGGCAGGCGATACTTCAAGCAGCATTTCGGAGTTCGCCCGACGACCGCCATCAATTTCGATCCGTTTGGCCACACGCGAGGCCTGGTCCAGATACTCGCCAAGAGCGGTTACGATTCCTATCTTTTCGGACGGCCCGATCAGAATGACTGCCCGCTGCCTGCCGATGAGTTCGTATGGGTCGGGTACGACGGCTCTGAGGTTGTCGCCACGCGATTTTGCGGCTGGTACAACTCGAACCTGGGCAAGGCGCGCCAGAAGGTGGAAAAATGGCTCGCCGATTTTGGACACAAGGCTCACTGCCTGATCCTGTGGGGTGTAGGAAACCACGGCGGCGGACCATCGCGAAAAGACCTCAGCGATCTCAACTCGCTGATTCGACATCATGACGCCCATCGGATCGTCCATTCGACCCCGGAACGGTTTTTCAAGGAACTGCACAAAGCGAAGGACATACTGCCGCGTCATTCAAAGGATCTCAATCCGTGGGCAATTGGCTGCTATTCCTCCCAGATTCGAATCAAACAGAAGCACCGCTTGCTCGAAAATGAAGTATACGCCGCCGAGAAGATGTGCGCCGCGGCCTGGGTCCAGGGCCTGATGAAATACCCCGACGCCGAACTTAACGAAGCAATGCAGGACCTCATGGTCGGCCAGTTTCACGACATACTGCCCGGCTCTTCGATTCAGCCGGTGGAGGAGGCATCGCTGCGAATGCTCGACCACGGATTGGAAATCATCTCGCGCATCAAGGCAAGGGCGTTCTTCGCACTCAGCAGCGGCCAGCCCAAAGCCCGCGCCGGCGAGATACCCATCATGGTGTACAATCCGCACCCCTATGTTGTGCGACAGCTCGTTGAATGCGAGTTCAACCTCCCGGATTTCGGCGGCCTCGACGATTACACCGAGGTCCACGTCCGCAGCGGACGGACACAACTGCCCTGCCAGGTTGAACAGGAATTGAGCAACCTGCCCATCGACTGGCGAAAACACGCCGTGTTTGCCGCCGAATTGAAACCCGGCATGAACCGTTTCGACTGCACGACCGAAGCTTTGCCGAAGAAGCCGGCGCCGAAGCTGAAGCCGGCCAACGGCCGTATCCGGTTCAAGACCGGCGACCTCGAAGTGATTATTGATTGTCGCACTGGACTGATCGACCGCTATCGAGTCAAGAGCATCGATATGCTGGACAAAGGCGCATTCGAGCCGCTGGTGATCCAGGACGACAGCGATCCGTGGGGCATGTTGAGCAGCCGCCGCCCAAAGGTCGTGGGACGATTCAAGCTGATGACTCCCCAGGCCGGCAGCCGTTTCAGCGGTATTGCCCGCCGAATCGACTCTGTCCGGGTAATCGAGGACGGCCCGGTTCGCAGCGTCATCGAAGCGGTTCTGGCCTATGGAAGTTCATTCATCTGCCAGCGATACAAACTGCCGAAGACCGGCACGGAAATAGAAATCGAAACCCGTGTGCACTGGAACGAAAACGACCGCATGCTGAAGCTCGCCGTACCGGTAATGGGCAAACGGCATGATTACATCGGCCAGGTCGCCTATGGCGCCGCAGATCTGCCGAACGACGGCACCGAGGCGGTAGCCCAGAAATGGGTGGCTGTCAAGGATCGCCGGACCGGCACCATGCTCACCGTCATCAACGACGGAACCTATGGTTCTGACTTCTGCGGCGGCCGGCTCAGATTGACCCTGCTCAGGTCCCCGGCATATTCCTGCCACCCGTTCGAAGGACGCATTATCATGGCACAGGATCGGTATACGCCGCGAATCGACCAGGGTGAACGGGTCTTTCGTTTCTGGCTCAATGGAGGCAAGACAGCCGAACGCGTCAGGCATATAGACCGCCAGGCGCTGGCACATAATGAAAAGCCGTTTGCGCTGTCTTTCTATCCTCCCGGAACCGGCGATAAACCCGCCGCCCTTGCAGTTCTCAACGACGACGTCGTGCAGATAACCGCCGCGAAAAAGTCCGCCGAGGCACAAGACCTGATCGTCAGGCTTTTCGAGCCTGCCGGAACGCCCATTTCCACCACGCTCAATCTGCCGCCACTGCGCAAAAGAATCAAACTTAACATCAAGGGCTTCGAGATCCGCACGCTCCGCATTAAGCCAAAGACCGGTGATGTCGGCGAGGTGAATCTGATGGAAGAACGCATCACGAAGGCGCAGCGATG
>JAWLHD010000336.1:0-5122 GCA_041690555.1 Anaerohalosphaeraceae bacterium | reverse complement strand
CGGTGCAGTCGACGCGCGAGAATGTCGAATCGGCGATGCACGGGGAGGAATTCGAGTTTCAGCAGATGTATCCTCATTTCATCGAGGAGGCTCGTTCGGAGGGTCAGGACGCGGCGCTGATGTCGTTTAAGAACGCGATGGCTGTCGAGCAGGTTCACTACAGTCTTTACCTTCAGGCTCTGGAGAAGATCAAGTCCGGCGAGGATATGGCTGTGCACCGGATATTTGTTTGCGAGGTTTGCGGCAATACGGTTCTTGATGAAGCGCCAGAGAAGTGTCCGGTGTGTGGGGCGGGCCATTCGAGGTTTACGGAAGTTGAATAGCTGGAGTCTCGTGCGCCGCGGGGGCAGTGATTGTTGACATTGATGGCGGCGAGGCGGTCAGTAGAGGATTGCTGTTACCTGCTGTATGGCTTTGATGACCTCTGAGGTCTCGTTTGGCCTGGTGATGACGGCGTCGAAGCCCTGTTCATGGAGGGCATCGGCTTCGGTTTGGCGCAGCTCCGCGGCGACGGCGACGATCTTAGTGTGGGCGAGGTCATCGGTGGAGTGGACATATTTTGAAACTTTTTTTGCGTCGATTTCGGGGGCCATGAGGTTGATAAGCATCACGTGGGGGATGAGTTTCTGTGCGACAATTCCGGCGTCGAAGCTGCTCTGTGCGGTTCGGACCTCATAAGCGCCCTTTGCTTCGAGGGCGTTTGCGATGTCTTCGGCGCCTTTCCAGTCGCTGTCGATGATCAGGACGCGGATTTTGCCGACTTCCAGTGTGTCTGTGGGTATGTCGTGCGCCTTCATGAAGCGGATGAGTTCCGATGTTGGTATGCGGCGGTCTCGGGAGCCGGGGATGCGGTAGCCTTTTAGCTGACCCGAATCGAACCATTTTGTAACGGTTCGCGGGGCGACATTGCATATCTGAGCGACCTGGCCGGTCGTCAAAACATCTTTTTTCTTTTGCATATCAACCACCCATATCCGAAATTCAGCGACTCAAAGCAAGCAAACTACCGGTTCCGTCCCGCATGTGGATGTACCGGCAAACGTGTTTTCGGTCTTATGGAGGCATGTTTTAAGGTGAAATTATTAAAAAAGAAGTTTGTGCCGGGCGGGTGCAGGCCGGTGGGTTGGCGGGCGGCTGCGCCTGGGTCAGTCCTATAAGATTTGCGAGAGCCGGCATCAGGAAGTGTTCATTGGGACGCGGCGAGAGATTACCTGAACCGTGACGGCTCGTACCTACTATAGAAGGATTGTCAGGAGGTGATAAGTCGGGATGCACGGCTTCAAAAAAACGCTAAATGCGTGCGTTTTTTCTTGACGATTTGAACAAGTGTACTAAGATAAGCAAGACTATTAACTAACCTGTTGTTTTTGGGCCGGGTTGGCACTGTTTTTGGCTGCGGCGGCAGGGTGTTTGGTTTCGTCGCCGGGTTAAGCCGACCATTAGGGCCGGGAAGGTAGTAAAAGTTATAAGAACACCGATGGCACAAGGAAAAGGCGAAAGGCAGTTGTAAAGTGTTGCCGAGTCAAGTTTCCAGGTGTGTCGGTGAATGCGGCGATTTTGGAAATCTGTGATAGAACGTTGAGTCAGACTGTGAAGAACAAGTTAAGCGGTATTTCAGGAATGCAGGACGGAGTTTTTGAGGGGTATCCTGCAGGGGTTCCGATGCGTGAAATGCGCTCGGAAAAGGCGATCCGGGAGTCCGCTGGCATAGTCTAAGTTTCCATTGCGCTACAATTCTTTGCTTTTGCTATCCTGATGTCCGGTTCTGGTGCGCATAGTGGGCAGCCGGCTAAAGGGAAAGGCAAGAGCGATGGAAATACCATTACAGTTGTACGGGGGTCTGTTTCTTGGGGCGATTCATCCTGCGGTCGTGGGCCTGGTTTGTTTGTTGATTGGGGGCGCGGCGGTTTATGTCGGTCAGCACCTGATCAATAAATTCAAGGTCAAGAGTCTGGAAGATGAGATTCGTGCGAAGCTGGAGAACGCCAACCGTGAGGCGGAGAACATTTTGAAGACGGCTCAGTTGGACGCGGCCGCGGAGGTCATCAAGAGGCGGGAAGAGTTCACAAACGAGGTGAACGAACAGCAGGCAGAGCTTCGCAACCAGGAACGGCGTTTGACCAAGCGAGAGGATGTGCTGGATCGGCAAACGGAGCAGATCGCCCAGCGCGAGAAGCAGTTCAAGGAGATGGAGCAGGAGTTGGAGCGGAAGCGGCAGAGCCTCGACGCCAAGCACAAGCATGTTTCGACTCTCGTCGCTCAGCAGAAGAACCAGTTGTTGAAGATCACGTCCATGGACATAGAGGAGGCAAAGGAGCTTCTTCTTAAGCGGCTGGAGGACGAGTGCGAGCATGAGATGAGTTCCATCATCCAGCGGCGCGTGGCGGAAACGGAAGAGATTGCGGAGGATAAGAGTCGCGAGATCATCAGCACGGCGATCCAGCGTTACGCGGCCGAGCAGACCTGTGAGGTCAGCGTTTCGATGGTTGACATCCCCAGCGACGATATGAAGGGGCGAATCATCGGTCGCGAGGGGCGGAATATCCGTGCGTTTGAGAAGGCGACGGGCGTGGACGTTATTGTTGACGATACGCCGGGGGTGATCGTTGTTAGCGGGTTCAACCCGGTGCGTCGGGAGATTGCCCGGCTTAGCATGGAGCGGCTGATCCAGGACGGGCGGATACATCCGACGCGGATCGAGGAACTTGTCGCGCAGACGAAGAAGGACGTGCACGCAAAGGTCTTGCAGATCGGCAAGGAGGCGGCGGTCGAGGTGGACGTTCGTGGACTCAACAACAAGATCCTTTCGATGATCGGTGCGCTTAACTACCGGACGAGCTTCGGTCAGAACGTTCTGCGGCACAGCGTGGAGGTGGCGTATTTGTCGCAGGTTATGGCGGACGAGCTGGGTCTGGACGGATCGGTTGCACGGCGCGCGGGTTTTCTGCATGATATAGGCAAGGCGATGGATCGCGAGATGGAAGGCGGGCACCCGGCGATCGGGGCGAACTTCCTGAAGCGGTTTAAGGAGTCGGATATCGTCTTGAATGCCGTTGAGGCGCATCACGGGGACATTGCGGCGACGAATCCTTATACTCCGCTGATAGCGGCGTCGGATGCGATCAGCGCATCTCGGCCTGGCGCGCGTCGCGAGACGCTGGAGCGTTACATCAAACGTCTGGAGAAGCTGGAGGAAATCGCCAGCGGCTTCAAGGGCGTTGAGAACTGTTATGCGATTCAGGCGGGTCGCGAAGTGCGGGTGATCGTAAACGCCGACAGTGTCAGCGACGAAGGGGCGGTGATGGTGGCCCGTGAGATCGCCAAGAAGATCGAAGAAGAGATGACATATCCCGGCGAGATCAAGGTGACGCTGCTGCGTGAAGTTCGGTGCATCGAATACGCCCGGTGAGAATGGTCGCGCAGTGACGGCGGGGCGCGGCAATATGCGTGCCCCGCAGGGCGTCTCGCGTAGTTATTTTGACGAAAACTTTTAGGTGCGGGATGAAGATTAGCGTACTTTGCATAGGAGACGTGGTAGGTCGGCCCGGGCGGCGCATCCTTTCACAGCACCTTGCCGAGGCGGTCAAGGATCGCGGTATAGACTGCGTGATCGCCAACGGTGAGAACGCGGCGGGCGGATCGGGGATTACGCCGCAGATATACGATAAGATGCTCAAGTACGGCGTGCATCTTATCACCCTTGGCGATCATGCATACCGCAAGCGTGAGATCATCCCGGTGCTGGAGACGCAGGACAGTATCGTGCGTCCGGCGAATCTTTCGCCGAGTGCGGCGGGGCGGGATTTCGCGGTGTACGAGACGGCCAAGGGCGTGCGCGTGGGGGTTGTGACGCTTATCGGGCGGATTTTCATGAAGCCGGCGGACTGTCCGTATGCGAAGATAGACAGCCTTCTTCCGCGGCTTGCACAGGCGGCGGACGTGGTTTTTGTGGACATGCACTGCGAGGCGACCAGCGAGAAGGTCGCGATGGGCAATTATCTTGACGGCAAGGTGAGCTGCGTTTTCGGTACGCATACGCACGTAACGACGGCGGACGAAAGGATTCTGCCGAAGGGCACGGCGTACATTACGGATGTTGGAATGACGGGGGCGCACGATTCGGTTTTGGGGCGGCGTACCGAGAGCGTGATACGGGCGTTTCGGACGCAGATGCCGTATCCGTTCGAGATTGCGACGGGTGACGTTCGGATGAGCGCGATATCCGTAACGGTGGACAGCCATACGGGGTCGGCGGAAAGTATCGAGCGTGTGCAGATTCGGGAGGAGAGCAGCGGTGTTGAAGAGGCCGGGTACGACAGCGACGATGGCCGGCCGGAGCACTTCAACGGCTTCTGATCGGCGGATTGCAGTCGCGGCCATTTCCGCGAGGGATCTTCAATCCTGACGGGGCGTCTGATTTGCATCAGACAGCTCGGTGATCGCTGACTTCATGCGGCGGGCTATGCGCGGCATGGCTCTGTGCTGATTGGGCGGGTTCCACCATATGTTGCCTTCGATGAGGCATGGTCCGTCGGGGGTGATTGCGATGTCCCAGCCGATGGTCCGCACGGGCAGCGCCATTGCGGCGGCGCGGGCGGCGAGGTCGCGGACCTGCGGCCAGCAGGGGATTATGAAGCCCTTGAAGGGATTGCCCGATACGGGGTGATTGTCCATAATGACGATGCCTTTTCCGTCTCCATCGAGGTAGGATGCCTCGCCGAGCGAACCATCGGCGGGTTCGATCAACACTTCGAGATTGCCTTTGAGATTCTCCAGATGCGTGTCGATGACGATGCGTGTATCTATGATGGTCTTGAGAAAGGCCGAGAGTATCTCGACACGGTCGCTGGCGCCGACCAGCGTGATGACGCGAACCGTCTGGAGAGCGGCAACTCCGGTGAACGATGTGATAAGCGGGTGGTTTTCGACGATTTCCTGCATAAGTGAGCCGACGGGGCTCGACTGGACGAGCAGCCGCAGAAAAGCATCCGGCGTGTAGAATACACCGTCGTGATCCTGGAAGCCGCCATTGAGTCGGGTCATGACGCGCACATTGTCGGGATCCAAATCGGTCTCGATCCAGGGGCCCAGGGGCGCAAAGGTGTCAAAGGACTTGCCGCGG
>JAWLHD010000335.1:0-5129 GCA_041690555.1 Anaerohalosphaeraceae bacterium | reverse complement strand
AGGAGGCCGGACCATGACCGAAAGCGTGCCGACTCGTGACGACGCCATGTCACTGCTGCGTGAATATAACGAAACCGAGGGACTCATTAACCATGCGCTGGCGGTAGAGGCCGTAATGCGCCATTATGCACGCAAGTTTGGCGCCGATGAGGAACGATGGGGTGTGATCGGGCTCATTCATGATCTGGATTACGAGCGATACCCTGAGCAGCATTGCAGCAAGACCGCGGAGATCCTTCGGCAGCGGAACTGGCCGCAGGATTATGTGCGGGCTGTGCTCAGCCACGGGTGGGGCATCTGCACCGACGTCGAGCCTCTGGATACGATGGAAAAGGTGCTTTACGCCGTAGACGAGCTGACGGGCCTGGTGGCGGCGACTGCCCTGGTTCGGCCATCGGGCAGTGTGCTGGACATGAAGGCTTCCAGCGTAAAGAAGAAATTCAAGGACAAGGCGTTTGCGGCCAAAATCGACCGACAGGTGATTTCCAAAGGCGCAGAGATGCTTGGCGTGGACTTATCGGAACTGATAACAGAGACCATCGAAGGCATGAAACCGATAGCCGATCGGATCGGACTGGGTATGAACCATTAGGCCGCTGCCGCGAGCCGGCTGTGGCGGTCACAAAAAAAAGCCTGTCAAAGACAGGCTTTTTCCAAATCTTGATCGCGCACGAATCACGTAGTTGCCGCATTCAGGCGGTATACGTCACCGGCATGGACTCTCCGAAGAGGATCTCAGTTACCCATTGCCCGCTGCGTGCGTGCGGCCAGTTCCCGCATCGCCTCGCATTGCGTCTGCTTGTCGTACAGCCCGTCTTCGTCGACGCAGTAATACCGCAGGGCATTGCTGTCGATCTCGCCGAGGCGATTTGTCCGGGCAAGCTCGTGAAAGCTGAATTTCCGCATGAGCACGTCGTGCTCTTCGGCGCTTTCGATGTTCTCCACCATGTCCAGCAGGAAATCGAGATCCAGCAGTTCCAAGCCGCCGTGCAGATCCCGTCCACGTTTGCGGGCCTCGCTGCGGGCCTGCTTTTCGGCAACTCGGTCTTCGCGGCTCTTGCCGGCCGGGTTGCCGGATCGGCCAATTGTGGCGTATCGTCCCTGACCGGGCTGTGTCTTGGTAATTGTGGTCGTGTCCATATCCTTCACCTTCAAATCCCTTTCGCTTGTAGTAAAGACGGCGTTGTCCTTCTGTACAACAGCCGCTTCCGTCCTGTTGTCCGGTTTCGCCATTGCCATAGTCTCCGCTCCCGGGGCTTGATCAAAGCCCTCATCCAGATCGGTTTCCACTTCCCTGTCCCACACCTGGGGATAGGTCTTCAGCGGCTTGACCGAGTTGGCACATGTCTCGGCCATCCCGCCGGCTTGACCGTTATTGGCGCCGATTACGATGCATCGCGGTTTTGACTTGCCGACGCGCCGCCAATCCGTCTTCTCCATAAATGCCGTCTTCATAGCTTCTTGCCCTTTAAGAATACTCCAAAACGTTCTTACCACCACTGGGGTCACGATAACGCAAGGGGTCTTATCGGCAGTGCTTTTTGAAGGGCTTTAGCGAAACTGCACCGGAGAAAATCACGATCCGGCCCGATGGATCACCCTGTCCGATAAGCCTTGGCGCATCCTTGCTGGTAACCCAGCGGTGCTCGCGAAGACACGTTTTGAAAGAATTCTGAGCCATCCGATAAGAAGCGATTCGCGTCCAGCGAAGGCTTGCCTGAGCTCAGGCCGCCAGGACGGCAATGCTTCGAGTTCGCGTTGGCAAGGCCAAAAAACGCCTTAAAACCAATGCGCTCAAAACCACCCGCATTATAGCCGCCCTGCTGCCCCGACACAAGCGCAATTATCAGACTTTTTGCGCAAACCCCTCCGCCGGCTACACCCCGAAGATTTGTCTGTGCTTGCGTTGTCCAATATTGCTGATACAATGCCGCCTCTGAGAAATGCCGAGGAAAACGCTGTAATATGTAAGAGTGCACCGGCAATATGGCGGGTCCCGTTAAAAACCAGATCAAACTATCGAGAATCCAGAAGCTCATTGGTGAGTTGATGCTACAATCCAAGCGGCAGAAGCCCTACTGCTATCTGGAGTGCGTTGCCGACCTGACGGAGCTTACGTCCTTTCGCAAGCCCTACTGCAAGCAGACGGGACTGCGCGTCACAACCAACGATTTCTTTCTCTGTGCGATGGCTCGCGCGGTGCAGGCCTTTCCGCTGATGGCCGGACAACTCGATCCCACGGGCGATTTCGTCCGCATCAGCAAACATGTCGGCGTGGGCTTTGCGGTCTCGGCGCCCCAGGGACTTGTCGTGCCCGTCATCAAAGAGGTGGAGGGCAAGTCGCTCGCCGAGATCGCACAGGCAAGCGACCTGTTGCTGAAACGCGCGCGAGCCAACAAACTCATGCCCGACGATTTCCACGGCGACACCATAGTCCTCAGCGGCCTGGGCATGTACGGCATCAGTTCGTTCCTGGCGATTGCGCCGCCGGGCGCAACGGGTATTCTTTCCATCGGCAACATAACCGACACGATCAGGCCCGCCGACGGCGACATGATGGTGCGCAAAACGATGTCCGTTTCGCTTGCCGCCGACCGAAGGATCGTCGATGAGTTTTATGCCGCCCGATTCCTTCGGCACGTCATAGATCAACTGCACGATCCGCTCGGCCTCACACGATGACGAAACTCCGCTGCCCTACGGCCGCCCGAATGTCGTCAAGTCGACCCGCATTGCGGTCGAACAATAAAACGCCGACCGGAAAAAATGCGGCATGCCAAATTTTTTGTTGACAAACGCAGCTTCGGCATGCATAATTTAACGTTGCAGAGTTGAAAGAAAAAGACTTTACGTCTTTTCGACCAAAGGTTGCCTTAGTTCTCATCCACGGGGCAGCCTTTTTTTTGTTCCCCCAATTCGATCCTGCGAACGCCGCCGCCACGATCTGCTATCGTCTGTTCGCTCGCACTGTGGACATTCGCCGCGCAAGGTGATATGCTTGAGGCAAAGATCGATCCATGGCATGACCCGCAAGCAGTCGTGATCATGCCGACAAATGATTCTCTTGTCGACGCACATTCGAAGGACGGTGAACCATGCTCAACTGCATTCTGATCGTTATCGGGTTTGTGTTTGTGATCAAAGGCGCCGATCTGCTGGTAACCGCCGCTTCGTCGCTCGCTCGCAGGCTCGGCGTCTCCGACCTCGTCATCGGCCTGACCGCGGTGGCCTTCGGAACGTCGCTGCCGGAGTTGTTCGTAAGTCTCACCGCCGGCATCGAAGGAGCAGGCGATATCGCCATGAGCAACATCCTCGGCAGCAACATCGCCAACATCCTCCTGATCCTCGGCGTATCTGGAATCATCTTCCCCCTTGCGGTTACGCGTTCCACGGTATGGAAGGAAATACCGCTGAGCCTCCTGGCGGCGATCCTCCTTGGACTGCTTGTAAACGATCGTCTTATCGACGGCCGCCCGGACAATGTGCTGACGCGCATCGACGGACTGGTGCTGCTTTGCTTCTTTGCCGTCTTCATCTACTACAGCGTCGGCATCGCAATGCAGGCGCCCGATTTTGCAGCCGAAGCGCCCGCGCGCCAATGGACGACAAAACGCGTGCTGTACATGATGGGACTTGGACTGGCCGCGCTCATTCTCGGGGGCAAACTGGTGGTGGATGGAGCCGTCGGACTGGCGGCGACCCTCGGCATCAGCCAGAGAGTCATAGGACTAACCGTCGTGGCGGTCGGCACGTCGCTGCCGGAACTGGCGACCTCGGCCGTCGCGGCCTTCCGCAAAAAGCCTGAACTGGCCATCGGCAACGTCGTCGGCTCCAACATCTTCAATATTTTCTTCGTCCTGGGCGTTAGCGCCATGGTTCGCCCCGTCGCCGTCGGCCCAGGAACCAACCCCGACGTCACCGTCGTCATCCTGGCAAGCGCGATGCTCTTCGTCTTCATGTTCACGGGCCGCAAGCACAAACTCGACCGCTGGGAGGCCGCGCTCTTCGGCGCCGGATACGCCGTCTACATAGCCTTCACCATACTCAACGGCATGCAATCCTGAATCGAACCGCCGCGACGCCCGGTCCGCTGGCCTATTGCTGCGAGTCTTCGTTGGGTTCGACCTGGATGTCGACGTTTACGCCGTTGGTCAGAGTGTTGAATACCGGCGAGAATTCGGCAAGCGATTTGAGCTTGCCCAGGTTCTCCGCGTCGGTGTCGACCTTGAACTTCACACGGATGTCAGTGTAGCCCTTCGGTACGTCCGGATTGATGCCAAGAAAGCCCGACAGGTCGATATCGCCCTCAACCTCCGATTCAAGCTGCCGGATACTAATCCCGCGCACCGCCGCATGCGCCACCATGCTCGTCGTCACGCACGACGCCAGCGCGTTGAGCAGGTGCTCGACCGGATTAGGCGCCTCGTCATGACCCGCCAGAATCGGCGGTTCGTCGGCGTCCAGCTCGAATATGTGCTGGTGCTCGGTTTCCTGCTTGGCGCCGTAGAAGCTCGAGATGGTGGTGCGGTTGTGGTTTCCGCCGACCCATTTGTTTGTAACGTGGAACCGGCATTTGGCCAGGTCAGGGTCCTGCTTGACATAGCCGACGGTGCTCTGAAGGACATCGATATCCACGCCATTGACTTCGTTGACTGTATGTTGTTCGGCCATTGTACTGTCTCCAATTTTATCAGGCTTGCAATCTTCGGTCCCCATTGGATGTTGTGTCGTCCTTCTGCAGACCATAAGTTAGCACACATCCTGAAGACGCCTCAAAACTACCGGCGTCTTCGGTTCACCTATTACTGATAGGAACACAACGTCCGAAATGTTCACATGAGATATGCCCCGAATTCAGCGGCAAAATGCTGGCGAAGCCGAAACACGGCCCAAAAGAAATGAATGCGGGCGACCAGAATCGAACTGGCGTATCTAGCTTGGGAAGCTAGTGTTCTACCACTGAACTACGCCCGCTAAAACGTTTCGTAAGTCCTTTGTTGGCAGTCTTATATACGGAAAGCGGGGCTTTGTCAAGCAGGCATTTTTCGGCAAAATTTGCGTCCCAGCGTCCGGTGAGCGTCTTGGACTTCTATGTTCTGAGTGCGGGGGGAGTGTGGGGTGGGTCCGAA
>JAWLHD010000334.1:0-5146 GCA_041690555.1 Anaerohalosphaeraceae bacterium | reverse complement strand
GGAATTCACGTGAAGCACTGGAAAGGCCGCAATTCGGTAAAGATGTACAATAAGAGCCGTCGCCTCCTCAGGATCGAGACGACCATTACGGACACGCATGCTTTCAAGGTTTTCAGGCAAAACAAGAAGTTAGCGGATTGTAGTGCAGAAGCTTGTGAATTGACGCTGCCGCCAGTTCTTTGAACCCAGCAGCAATTGTCCAGAAAGAATTGTCGCCCGGAGCAGACCCAATTAGTTAAGAGGGTAGACTTGGGGGTGACGCTTACACCAGAAATGACCTCTTCCTACATCCCTTCCCACATTAGCCTTACCGCATTCCGTAAACCCTTATGTGGCAACAATTTAGAATACCCCCAAGGGGACTCGAACCCCTGTTACCGGGATGAGAACCCGGCGTCCTAGGCCGCTAGACGATGGGGGCGGCATAATAAACTTAGCGGCGGATGGATTCGAACCATCGACCCTGGGCTTATGAATCCCATGCTCTAACCAGCTGAGCTACGCCGCCAACCCGTGAAAGCCCAATAATTTACAGTAATCGCCATTTTCTTCAAGAACATTTTGCGATTTTTTGTACGACCCCGCCGACCAGATGATCACACCTCCATCTTACATCCCGCAAAACCCCAACCCCCTAAAAACTCCTAACTTAAGTCCCCAAAAACACTTGCCGAAATACAAAAGAACCGTTTTTTGCCACCATGGCGCGAGATATCTGATGGAAAAACACACTGCCCCGCAAGCATTCACCAAACTCGTCATAATATCAATCGCCTCCGTACTCATCGCCGGCGCCGCCCTGTCATGCTGGACAATGAAAAGAGCCGACAACTCCATGCGACAAGACCTGCTTCTCCAGGCGAAACTCGTCGCACAGGCACTCAACACCAGCCAGATCAAGGGTTTACACGGCTCGCAGGATGACCTGGCATCCGCCGAATACATGCGCCTGAAATCCCACCTTGGCGCGGCCCGCACCATTTTTCCCAAGAGCCGCTTCATCTATCTCATGGGTCGCAGAGCCGACGAAAACATCTTCTTTTTCGTCGACAGCGAACCCCCCGGCTCCGAAGACGAATCCCCACCCGGACAAATATACAGCGAAGCTTCAAATACATTTCAACAGGTCTTCACAACAGGCCGCGCAAACGCCGAAGGACCCATAAAAGACCGCTGGGGTGAATGGGTTTCGGCAATGGTCCCGCTCATCGACACCTCCAGCGGCGAACTTATCGCAGTTCTCGGCATGGACGTGGACGCCGACGGCTGGAGATGGAAAGTATTTCGTGCAGGTATGCCCGCCGCCGGCACGGCAATCGTGGTAATAGCCATCATTCTGGCAGGACGTGCCCTTATAATTCGTCGCAAGCGACTTGCCGCGACATCGGCGTTGCAGTACGTAGAGACCGGTGTCGCAGCGTCCATAGGCCTGACGCTCACACTGCTCGGGGGCTGGCTGACCTATACCAGTGAAAACCGTGCCCGCTGCAACACGCTCACTCGGCTGGCCTACACCCATTCAGGTCACGTAGGCAGCGCATTTAATACGCTGCGACAAGTCGAATTGGCGGGACTGGCACAGTTCTTCGAGGGCAGCCAGCATGTAACACGCCAGGAATTTTGCAACTTTACCGAACACCTCACATGGAACGGGGCGGTCCAGGCATGGGCATGGATCGACATTGTCTTCGCCGAAGATCTACATATTTACGAACAAGCTATGCAGCAGGATGGTATTGACGGCTTCAGGATCTGGCAGATAGATGCTGAAGGCAGCGCCTCCGCAGCATCCGGCCGGGAAGTCTATTATCCGGTTTCACACGTGGCGCCAATGGCGGACAATGCATACGCGCTTGGCTACGACATCGGATCTGAGCTGATCCGTCGCGCCGCGCTCAATGACGCCTTGCGCAGCCGCCTTCCGCAAAGCACAGATCCTATCACGCCCGTGCCATACAGCGGCGATCCCGAAGCATTGCTGGTGATCCGTCCCGCTTATTCGGATTGCGATCCACATAACTTGCAAGGTTTCGCAGCGGCGGTCGTACACATGCCGACGCTGCTCAGGCAGGCAATACGCATGGACGCCAGTTCGGATGATCACGCACCCGCGGCCAATCTGTACTTGTTGCACGCCGACGCGCCCATGCACCTCATCGCGTCCACTCTTGATTCGAATCCCACTGGTCGCTCGAAGGCCGTGACGCCTGCAACTTTGGATTGTTGCGTTGCGATGCGCCCCGTGTTTGCCTTCGGTAAGACCTTTGCCGTCGGCATAAGCTTTGATAAAAGCGCCACAATGTCGCTGGCCGCGGGGTTCACGTGCGTCGTATTTCTGGCGGGACTGTCTATATCCTCGACGGTTGCGGTAATCGTCCAGTTCATCGTCAGGCGTCGTGAGCAATTGGAGAGACTTGTAACGGAACGCACATCCGACCTGCGCAAGAGTAAGGACCTTTTCGAACGCCTCGCCGATCAAAGCCGGACGTTCACCTTCCAATGCGATCCCACCGGGCTATTCACTTACGTAAGCCAAACCGCAGAAATGGTAATAGGCTTTCGGCCTGAAGAACTGATAGGATGCAAATATTTCTACGCCTTCCATCCAGAATCCGGCCAAGCAGATTTCAAAGCAACTGTTTTTGACGCCTTTGCTCAACGAGAACCTTTGCAAGACATAATACATCCCGTGCAAACCAAAGACGGCGCCACAGCGTGGCTTTCGACCAGCGGGCTGCCGGTTGTCGACGCCGATGGCGAACTGGTTGGCTACGATGCAATGAACACCGATATAACGGAACTCAAACGCACCCAGGAAGAGCTTGCCAACACGTTGGCCGAAACACAGCACCTCAACAAATACCTCGAAAAGCAGACGGCGTACGCCAACCACATGACCGCAATGGCCGAGGCCGCCAACGCCGCCAAGAGCGAATTCCTGGCCAATATGAGCCATGAGATCCGCACGCCCATGAACGGCATCATCGGTATGACCGGCCTGCTGCTCGACAGCGAATTGAATGACGAACAGAGGCGATATGCGGAGATTGTCGAAAGTTCGGCGGATTCCCTGCTCGGCCTGCTAAATGATATCCTGGATCTGTCCAAGATAGAGGCTGGCAAACTCGAATTCGAGACTTTGGACTTCGACTTCCGCGACCTGCTCGAGGACTTCGGCGCCATAATGGCCGTTCGTGCGCACATGAAGGGACTGGAATTTCTCTGCGCCGCCGATCCCAGCGTGCCTTCTTACCTGCGCGGCGACCCGCAGCGACTGCGGCAGATTCTTACAAATCTCGCAGGCAACGCAATCAAGTTCACCGAAACCGGCGAAGTGGTCGTGCGGGCGGACATGATGTCGCGAACCGATAAAGAAATAGTGCTCAGGTTTTCAGTATGCGACACAGGCATCGGCATACCTGAAGACAAGCTCGACCTGCTGTTCAACAAGTTCACTCAGGTCGACGCCTCCACTACCCGCAAGTACGGCGGCACGGGCCTGGGGCTGGCGATCTCCAAACAGCTCGCCGAGAAGATGGGCGGCCAAATCGGTGTTATCAGCGAAGAAGGAAAAGGTTCCGAGTTCTGGTTTACGGTGCGCCTGTCGCTGCAGCAGCCGGGACAGCCGCAATCCCGGCAAATTGCTGCGCTTCTCGGAAAGCATGTCCTCGTCGTCGATGACAATTCGACCAATCGTGAAATCCTGGTTCGTCGGCTGACTTCCTGGGGCGCGCAAGTACAGGAAGCTTCTGAAGGCGCCGCTGCATTGTCGGCTATGCGCCAAACCAGTGCGCCTTTTGACGCAGTGGTCTTCGATGCCGAACTCCCCGACATGGATGGCGCCGAATTCGTCTGCGTCGTTAAGAGGGATGAGCTATTGAGGCAGAGCCGTCTGCTGATGATGGGTGCGATAGGCCGCCAGCACAAGAGCAATGACCCCGATGATGTCGCGCCAGCAGCGTATCTGACCAAGCCAGTGCGACCCTCGGAGCTATTTGCGCAACTGACGGTCGCGCTGTCCGGCGGCGATGCACAGCGGCACCACGCAGAGGACGATCTCCGCCGGCAGTTGAACACCATTGAGCACCGCATACTGCTTGTGGAAGACAACGGCACCAATCAGCAGGTGGCGCTCGGGATGTTGACCAGACTCGGCCTCCGGGTCGACGCTGTCGAAAACGGCGAAGAAGCCCTCGAAGCCATGAAAAACGCCTCTTACGATCTTGTGTTGATGGACGTCCAGATGCCCAAAATGGACGGGTTTGAAACAACCCAACAAATACGCCAGGCTAACGACGCTCTTGACCGCAATATCCCAATCATCGCAATGACGGCACACGCAATGCACGGAGACCGCGAGAGGTGCCTCGCTGCGGGCATGAACGACTATATTTCAAAGCCCGTTACTCTAAAGGCGCTTGCCGATAAGATCAACCAGTGGCTGCCGGATCATCAGGTCTGTCTGGATTGTGCCCCAAAGCAGGAGCCTGCATACATTGAAACGCCGGTGTTCGACAAGGAAGGTTTTCTCAAACGTCTAACCGACGACAGCGCACTGGCGCGAACTTTGATTACAATTTTCATCGATGACACGGACAAACAGCTCAGATCGCTCACACAAGCACTGAATGACGGCCAGACTGATGCCGTCCGGCGCGTGGCGCACAGTATTAACGGCGCGGCCGGCATCGTAGGCGCCGAGAGCCTGCGCAAACTCGCATCGACTTTGGAAGAAGCGGCCGATAAAGGGGACCTCGATTCGATAAGTAACTATCCGCAGCGGCTTCAACACGAGTTTGACCGCTACAAAGAGGCAGTCGGCGAAGACTTCATAGCCGTCGCGCCGTCGACAACGTCTGCGGACTGAAAAAGCCGCTGCCTCTGGACATTACGTTTTTTTTCTTCTGTGGGTATGGCGTTTTGGTGGTCGCTGTGATAGACTGCATACGGTCAATGGGAACTCCATGAAGACAGTTCGAATTGCAGTTTGCCAGATATTCGGCCTTGACGGAGACCGAGCGGGAAATTTCATCCGTATCGAAAACGCCCTGCGAGAGGCTGCCGCAGAAAAGGCGCAGATCGCCTGTTTTCCCGAAGCAATCCTCCTGGGCTGGGTCAATGATGACGCCCATAACCGCGCCTGCTC
>JAWLHD010000333.1:0-5147 GCA_041690555.1 Anaerohalosphaeraceae bacterium | reverse complement strand
CATGCAAACCCCGTCGCAGGACGACCGCGTGTAATCGTCGCCGTCCACGCAGTCCGAGAATCCGCCGCCACCTTTGGCGCCACCCACCACAGCCGCATACTCCCATCCGCCTCCGCCACAATCTGCCCCGGCAGCGACGCACCACCCGCCGCATCCTTCACAACAACCGTAAGCCCCGCAAGCGCAGCGCCTCGAAACTCAGCAGGCAGACGCACCTCCGCGCAAAGCGGAACCTCAACCGCATCATGACCGGCGCCGACCACCACCATATCCAGATCCGCGGCAGCCGCCGAACCACACGCCGCACACACCACCATTGCAAGCCCAAGCAAAACCTTCATCAGCATCCCACCTTTCAAAATCCTCTGCAAGCCGTCAAACACATCATTCCGAGCACCCATTGCAGGCACCACCCGTCATTGCGAGCACCCACTGTCATTGCGAGCGAAGCGAAGCAATCTCAACCCGCACAACACCCCTGCCAGCCGCCCGCGCCGCCCGCACAAGCAAACCATCACAGATGCCACGGCGCCCGCATGACCCGCGACACCATCTCATCCGCCTCATCGTCGCCAACGAACCGCTCCGCCTTCGGGTCCCATCGCACCTCGCGATCCAGCAGCATCGCGATATTGCCCAGATGACACAGCGACGCCGACCGATGCCCGACCTCCGCGTTGCAGATCGGCTGCGTCCGCGTCCTGATGCAATTCAGAAAATCCTGCTTGTGGTCGCTGCTCTTATACAGATGCACCTCATCGGCGCCCGTAACATGGCTCGCCAAGGACTTCGGCTCCGTCTCGATCCGCCCGCGGTTGACGCTCACCCAGCCGTCGGTCCCGATGAACTTCGTATTCCCGCCGCCCGGCTGCCGCAACGTCATCTCCACACCGTCGGCAAAGGTATACGTAATGTTCGCCTTCGTCGCCGTTGTAAACAGACCACCCGTCGGAAACTCACCCTTGCCGGCGATCTTCACCGGCCCCGTGTCGTCGGCGCCGATACCCCACTGACCGATGTCGAGGTAATGAGCACCCCAGTTGGTCATCTGCCCGCCCGAATACTCCAGGATAAACCGGAACGTATAATGGCACCGCATCTTCGTATAAGGCCGCATCGGCGCAGGCCCTAACCACATATCGTAATCGAATCCCTCCGGCACCGGCTCCGGCTTCCAGTCCAGCGGGTTCTCACGGTTATTGCCCGGGATATCCACCTCCACCTTCTTCAGCTTGCCGATATGCCCGTTCCGCACCAGTTCGCACGCCAGCCGAAACCGCGCGTCGCTGCGCTGCTGCGAGCCCGTCTGCAGGACGCGCCCGTAACGCTTCACCGCGCTCGCCAGCGCCCTTCCCTCCGCGATAGTCAGCGTAAGCGGCTTCTCGCAGTAAACGTCCTTGCCCGCCTTCACCGCCGCAATCGACGGCACCGTATGCCAGTGGTCCGGAGTCGACACGCACACCGCGTCCACGTCCTCCCTCGCGATCACCTCGCGAAAATCATTATACAGCGACGACGCCGGCAGTTTCGCCGCATTGTTCGCCGCCTCGCGGTGCGCCCGGTCCACGTCGCAGATCGCCACAACCTGGCAATCCTTCTTGCCCATGAACCCGCGCATGTTCCCCTGCCCCATCCCCCCTGTGCCGATGCTGCCCAATGTTATCCGCTCGCTCGGCGCAAACATCCCGAACACCGACGACGGCACTATCGCAGGAACTCCGACCAAACCAGCCCCAACCGCCGCCGACCCCGCCAGAAACCGTCGACGATTAATCTCAACCGTTCCATTTACTCTACCCATAACGCTCTCCCAAAAATTAAAGGTGTCAGACACCTTTTACAACCGGCGCCTGCCAAAAAAACGCGCCTTCGACACAGGAACCTCCGCCCCGCCGTACAAAATCGCCCCAACCTCCCTCGGCCGATCCGTCTCGATCACATCGGCCGTTCGCTCCAGAAGCCCTCGATACCGCCCCCCGACAGACTCGTAGCCGCCGGCCTCCTTCTCCACGAGCTCAAGATCCAGATTCCGCGACGTACCCACCATGCAGCAGGCCCCCCTGGCATGAATCATGTCCCTCAGCCCGGCGTCCTCCGGCGGCGTATGCCCCGTGAACGCAATCACGTTGCTCCACGGCACCCCCGTCTCATCGAACTCGCGAACCTTCGCACGATTCGGAATCATCACCTCCATCATGATGTCCTTGTTCAGATCGTAGCACCGCCGCGCATCCTTGAAGCTGTACACGATCAGCATGGCGAACGCCTCCGCCCGATGCTCCTCGATCTTCCTGACGCGCGCCTCAACCGGCACGTCCTTCTGATCGAGCACAAGAATCGTCCTGCCCCGCGCCCACTCCAGCACCTCATCCAGTGTCGCAATCCGGTGCTCGGTAACGCGTCCGGCGGCATCCTTGAGACGCAGCTCCTTCAGTTGTGCCAGCGTCATCTCCGCCACCGGTCCCCTGCCGGTCGTGGTCCTGTCTAACGTTGCATCATGATGCACGACGATATGACCGTCGCTGGTATATCGCGGATCGATCTCCATGATCGCAAACGTGTGTTCCAGCGTGTGTTCGAACGTCGCGATGCAATTCTCCGGAAATCCCTCCTCCGCCCCGCCGCGATGCGCACTGACAAAATGCATCGACTCGCCCGTATACCCGAACAGCTCCCGCAGCCCCTCCGCCGTCCCCGGCCGAATCACATTAAACCGCAAATCCCCCCCATCGCCGCACAAACCAACGCCGACCCATGCAACAAAAATTAAAGGGGTCAGACACCTTTTCCGCCGCCGTCCCGCCTGACATGTCCGCATTTCACCTGCTCCTGACCAGCTTGCCGCTCGGCGTCGTGTCGCACTTGATATCCCCGATCGCAAACTGCACGCCGTCCAGCCAATGCTTCAGCACCATCGTATTCCAGAACAGTTCGTGCTGATGCCCGAACGCATTATAAAACACCCGCCCGCGACCGTAATCCTTGATCCACGTCATCGCAAAGTCCTTGTCCTTGCGCTTGATCGCATCCATGTCCCGCAGGCGGATGCTCGTCCGATCAATATCGATGCTCAAAAGCACACGCACTTTCTGCCGCGAATAAGGATCGCCCACCTGGTATATCTCGTCGCTGATCTGAAAGACGGGCTCCTCGAAAGCCCTCGCTAACGGATGCCCCGGCTCCTCCACGCGCAGCGTGACCACCGACCCGGCATTCCACGGATGATTCTCGAACCTCGCCCCGATAATGTTGCCGAACTCCGGCCAGTCACGCAAACACGCCACACCCGCATGAATCACCGCAAGCCCCCCGCCATTCGCCAGATAGTTCACCAGGCTCTCCTTAAGCGCCCGATCGTACTCGGCCGCCTTGGCCTTCTCTGCCGCCGGCAGCCTGGCGAAATCTTCCGGCAGAAACACCTCCTCGTTCGTATTGTTGAACACAATCGCGTCGAACTGGCTGATGTTCTCAGGCTCGAACATCGAAAGATCGTCGCTCACCACCGCCTCGAACGCACCGGTCTTCCGCCCCATGATCTCGAACGCCGCCTTGCCGTAAGGTATCGCCGTGTGCCAGTACCCCCACGAAATCGAAAACACCAGAACCTTACGCCGCGCCGCCGGAACAACCTGAGCACGAGCCGGCATCGCCGCTTCAATCCTGACGAGTTCCTCCGCCGACGGCGCAACCTGACCGTATGCCGCAAACGACATCACAATTAAAGGGGTCAGACACCTTTTCCATCCCATCTCACAACCCTGTCCTGCAACACAAGCTCCACCGGCCTTCTTCGACCCCGGCCCGTCCACCTCCAACCGCCATCCTACAGCCGCCACGGCTGCCGCATCGGCCGCGAAAGCATCCGGTTAGCCTCATCGTCGCCGATAAACCGCTCCCGCTTCGGGTCCCACTTCAGCTTGCGACCGTCCAACTGCATCGCAATCGACCCCAACAGACACACCGTGCACGAACGATGGCCGTTCTCAACCGGCGCAACCGTCTCGCCGCGCGACTTGATGCAGTCCAGCCAGTTCCGCTTGTGGTTGTTGCTCCTGTAAAGCTGAATCTCGTCCGGCCCGATCTTCTCCTGCAACAGCGACTTCGGATTCGCATCGATAAACCCGCGCCGCACATGCACCCAGCCGTCCGGGCCTTCAAAACGAATCCCGTGCGGCTTCGCCTTGTCGTCCGTGCAGATCATCTTCACACCGTTCTCGTACATGTACTCGATATGGAAATCCCCGTGCACGTCCCACAGACCGCTCTTCGGGAAGTCCGCCTTGCCGCTGACCTCCACCGGCCCGGTGTCGCTCGTACCGAGACCCCACTGCGCAATGTCCAGATGATGACTCCCCCACCCAGTGATCATCCCGTGCCCGTACGCCATTATCCGCAGCCAGCCCGGCCGTCCGAGGTCCGCCTGCGGATGCACACGCTTCTCCGTATAAGGCGCAAGCGGAGCAGGCCCAAGCCAGAAATCGTAATCCAGATTCGCAGGCACCGGCATCTCCGGCTCCTCGCCGCAGCCCGGATCCGTCCCGAACGCCACCGTCACGGTATGCACCTTGCCGATCCGGCCGTTGCGAACAAGCTCGCACGCCTGCCGAAAGTTCGTCTCGCTCCGCTGCTGGCTGCCGACCTGCATCACTCGTCCATAACGCCGAACGGTGTTGCTCATTATACGCCCTTCTTCAATGGTCAGCGTCAGCGGCTTCTGCAGGAAGATGTCCTTGCCCGCCTTCGCCGCCGCAACCGCCGGAATTGTATGCCAGTGGTCCGGCGTCACAATCGACACCGCGTCGATGTCCTGCCGCGCGATGATCTTCCTGAAATCGCCCGTCGACTCGCACCCCTTATACGTCCCGTCCGCCGTCTGTGCCGCGTACTTGCCCTCGACAACCTTCTTGGCGCTCTCCGCCCGCTTGCTGTCAACGTCGCACACAGCCACAATCTGAACATCCGCATGCCCCATCAGCTCCCGGAGGTCCCCCATGCCCATCCGCCCAACGCCGATGCACCCTATAGCGATCCGGTTACTCGGTGCGTTCTGCCCGAACACGCTCGACGGAACAATCGTCGGCCACGCCAGCCCCGCACCCAACGCCGCCGAACCCCTAAGAAACCCCCGCCTGCTGATCCGTCCCGAA
>JAWLHD010000332.1:0-5228 GCA_041690555.1 Anaerohalosphaeraceae bacterium | reverse complement strand
AATCCGCTGCTGGATTTCGATTCGATTCTGTTCGTCAAGCGCGCGCCGGGTATGTTTCCGCACATGTCGGACCAGTACTACGGGTGGTGGTCTCGCCCGGGGGGCGGCATCTATGTTCTGGAGGACTTCAAGGGCGCAGAGCGGCGGGTGCGATGTTTGACTGAGGAGTGGCCTGAGGGGAATTTTCTTCGACCGGACATTTCGTATGACGGCAAGCGAGTGCTGTTTGCGTACTGTCGTTATTATCGGCAGGTGGCCGACATGGAGAAGGTGGACAAGGAGCGGCTGCCCGAAGATGCATTCTACAACATATACGAGATGAACATCGACGGGTCGGGCTATCGGCGGCTGACGCGCGGGCGGTATGACGATTTCGATGCGCGGTACCTGCCGAATGGGGAGATTGTCTTTCTGTCGACGCGCAAGGGCACATTCCTGCAAGTGGGCAAGGCCAGCGCCGAGGCGACCTGCGAGGCGACGATGCCGGACAGCTACGTGCGTTGCGGAGGCGACAACGTGCGGCCGGTGCCGGTGTTTACGCTGCACGTGATGGACGGCGACGGACGGCGGATGCGGGCGATCTCGGCATTTGAGAATTTTGAATGGACGCCCGCCGTTGCACACGACGGTCGTATTCTTTACGCGCGATGGGATTATATAGACCGCTTCAACGGGCACTTCATGAGCCTGTGGTCGACAAATCCGGACGGGACCAACGGACAGCTTGTCTATGGAAATTATACGGAGAAGCCGCAGTGCATCTTCGAGGCCCGCCCTGTACCAGGATCGCACAAGCTGGTGTTCACGGCGGCGGCTCATCATTCGAACATGGGCGGATCGCTTGTGCTTCTGGACCGGTCGGTCGGGTCGGAATACGACGCGCCCCTGACTCTAATTACACCGGAGGTGGTGTATCCGGAGGCGGAGGGCTGGCCCGATGCGTACTATCTGAATCCGTGGCCGCTGTCGGAGGATTACTTTTTGACTGCATGGTCGGATCGGCGACTGCCGCCGCATTCGCGGGTGGAAAGCAACGAGCAGAACCCGGTGAACGCGGCGGGCATCTATCTCTATGACGTGTTCGGCAATCTTGAGCTGATCTATCGCGACCCGGCGATTTCGAGCATGTATCCGATACCGGTGCGTACTCGGCCTTTGCCGCCAGTGTATCCTTCGGATGTCGACTGGGACGGACCTCAGGAGGGGGCGTTTCTGGTGCAGGACGTGTACCGCGGGCTCGACGGCGTTGAGTCAGGGTCGGTCAAGCGGCTGCGGGTGATCGGGGTTCCGCCGAAGGTGCAGCCGCACATGAATGTCCCAAACCTTGGCGTCTCGGCGGAGGACCCGGGCAAATTCGTGCTGGGAACGGCGCCGGTCGAGGCGGACGGATCAGCGTATTTTCGGGCGCCCTCGGGCGTTTCGCTGTTCTTTCAGGCGCTGGATGAAAAGGGTCTTGCGGTGCAGACGATGCGTTCGCTGACATATCTTCAGCCGGGGCAGACGCTTTCATGCGTGGGCTGTCATGAGCCTCGCGATGCTGCGCCGGCGGTTTCGGGTTTGCCGACGGCGATGCGGCGGGCGCCTTCGAAACTCAGGCCGGGACCGGAAGGTTCGTGGCCGCTGCGGTTTGATGCATTGGTGCAGCCGGTGTTGGATGCAGCGTGCGTGAACTGTCACAGTCCCGGCGGGACTCCTGAGGCAGTTCGGTCGCTTGACCTGACTGCCGCAAAGTCTTATCAAAGCCTGTTGGGTTTTGCCGACAAGGACCTGACCAAAGCGGCGTTTGAGCGGGACAGGTCGATTGTCGGCGAGTGTACGGCCAGTCAGAGCCGGCTTTATAAGGTGCTGACGGCCGACGGCGCGCACCACGAAACGATTCTCTCGGCGGAACAGTGGGATCGGCTGCTGACCTGGATGGATGTTTATGCGCAGCGGCTGGGATCGTTCAGCAAACGTCAGGAAGAAGAGCTTGTGCGGTTCAAATCGCAGCTTGCGGGCCTTCTGGAGGAGTGATATCCGCGGGAACAGTCCGGATTGCGCGGCGCATTATCGGCGCCAGGCGGCCTTGCGGACCATAAGCGGCGGCATCTGCTGCGGTCGGACGTGGCTCATGTTCGGCTTGATACAGCTTCGGCTGCTCGGGTATACATCGACGGAGTATTCCCGTATCCTCCAATGACGCCCAGGCGTCTTCTTGCGCTTCAACCAGTCGAGTATCGTCATTGAACCATGCCCAAACAGTTTGCAGTTCTCGATAGTAACTCGCATATCGTCATCGGGTGGAGGCCACTTAACGACCCGCCCGCAAAAGCGCCCGCCGCGCGGCGCACATTACGCCGTCTCGTGTCAAATGAGGCCACGGACGATGTATTATGGGGCGTTTGAATCGTTGTTTTTTTATCGTTGTTCTTTGGAGCCTGCTTGGCCTACAATGTGCACCAGGCATTGCGCCCGCCGGCAGTTCCGCGCAGCAGATGCCGGTGGAGCCGTGCTGCATTGCACAGAAGATTCTTACAGGAGACGGCGATGGATGCGTTGAATCGAGAAAGCCGAACCAGTGTGCACTTCATGATCAACTATGTGCTGGCGGGCGCGCCGCCGCTGGAGCAGTCGCGCGCCGTCGACTTTCAGAAGGCGCTCTTGGACAACGGCCTGGAGTTTTCGCAGACGAACATCCGCCCGCGCAGCTTCATGCTGCTTCGGCAGGAGCCTTCGAATCTGCAGGTCAAGCTGGACTCGCCCGCACCGCAGGTCAGCAGCATCCAGATCATCGCCAACAACCCGGCCTATGACGTCGGCATGTTCGCGCGCGACGCAATGGCCGCCATGGACGCGTACCGACAGACGTGGCAGGCGCCGCAGTACCAGATTATCAGAGCCACCGCAAAGATCAGCCACCTGTACAGCTCACAGGAGCACGCATTCAAGTACCTCTGGGAGACGCGCCTGGGGCAGTCGGCGGAGGATTTCAAGCGGCTGGGTCCGCGCCCGGTCGCCGGCGGCGGCATACGCCTGATGATCCCGCCTCATGCCGTCGGCGGCGAAGAGCCCAGATCCATCGAGATACGCATCGAATCATTTCTGCGCGAGCAGCGCAAGCTTCTCGTCGAGACCACCTTTGCATGGCTGCAGCCGAAAGTTGTCGGCAAGGAAGACGCCTTCGATATTCCCGAGCGGCTCGAATCCCTGGAGAACTACGCCGCCAACGAGGTGTGGAATTTCGTAACCTGAACCGTTGCGCATCGCCGCATTATGCGGAGCCCTCCTGTGCGGCGATTTTGGCAAGCCGGCGGCGGTGGCGTTCGGCGCCGCTGAACCCTGCCGCAAGGAGCACACGGGTGAGCTCCCAGGCCAGTTCTACGCCGGCAACCCCCAACAAACCGATCTTGTCCGTGTCATCTGGTTCGCATGTCGCCTATGGAGGGCATTTGGCACATACAGAACGAAACAGCGTTGTGCTGAGATACCTGTCGCCGCGATCGGGCAGCAGGGTTACCACGACTCCGCCGTCGAGCTCATCGGCAATCCGAAGCGCAGCGGCAGCCGCCGCACCGCTGGACATCCCCACGAATATTCCCTCTTCGACAGCCAGTCGCCGGCTTGCCTCGTATGCAAGCCCGTCGTCCATACTCGCCACACCGTCCAGCCGCGCCCTGTCGTAGATCGCCGGAACTATAGCCTCGGTCATGTTCTTGAGCCCCTGTATGGCGTGGCCTGTGACGGGCTCGATGCCGATGACCTTGACCTGCGGCGATTTTTCCTTGAGGAACCGCGAGACTCCCATCAGCGTGCCGGTAGTGCCCATGCCCGCCACGAAATAATCGATTCGCCCGCCGGTCTGCTCCCATATCTCCGGCCCGGTTGTCTCGTAATGGGCCAGTGAATTGTTAACGTTGGCGAACTGGTTCGGCATGAAATAGTGATCCGGCTCTTCGGCGACAATCTGATGTGCCCTGCGGATCGCCCCGTCCGTGCCCTCGCATGACGGCGTCAACACCACCGCCGCCCCGAACGCCTCCAATACCTGCCGCCGCTCCAGGCTCACGCACTCCGGCAGAGTCAGCTTGACGCGGTAGCCCTTGCTCGCCCCGATCATCGCAAGCGCAATCCCCGTGTTGCCGCTGGTCGGCTCAAGGATCGTCTTTTCGTGCGTCAGCTCGCCGGACTCCTCAGCCTTGGCGATCATGTACCATGCAGTACGATCCTTCACCGATCCGCCCGGATTGTTGCCCTCTAATTTCGCAAACAATCGCACCCGGCGGTTCCTGTTGAACCGACTCAGCTCCACCAAAGGCGTCTTGCCGATAACCGCTAATATGCTCACCCGCAGCATCTCCAAATAATCAGATCAAAAAACCCTGCCCGCAAACGCCGGCCGTAATGCGGTCTTGACAAACCTTTTATTATACAATTAATGCGGGCCTCTTCCAAGGGCTTCGTTATTGACATTTGCGGTTAAATGTATTACAGGGAAGTCTGTTTAAGAAGCTTATGCGGTGCATCTTTGGGCAATTTTACAGCATGAGGTGATCGGAAGATATGGAGGATCCGGGCGCGGGCAATAACCGGTTTTTTGTAGTCCTCTTATTGTGGTGCAGGCTTACTCCTGAGTGAGGGCATGGTGTATCATGGCGAGTAATACGCGGTATGCCGGCAAACCTGATGCGGTCCTTCTGCAGGGATTTCACTGGCAATCGAACGGGCATTCATGGTACCGGATTCTTGCCGAAATGGCGGATCGCATTAGGTCGGCGGGGTTTGATTACGTATGGTTTCCTCCGCCTTCGGCGAGCGCCGATGCGCAGGGTTATCTGCCGACGGAATGGTATAATTTGAACAGCAGGTATGGTACGCAGGAGGAACTGAAGCGGGCAATAGGGGCGCTTGGCGACGGCGAGCGTCGTGTGGCGGCAATTGTGGACGTGGTGGTTAATCACCGATGCGGTTTGCATGACTGGGCCGACTTTCATAATCCTCACTTCGCTCCGGAAGGCACGACGAATCCGCAGGCAATAGAAGCTGCCAACCGCAAGGCGGTTGTGCAGGAAGATGAGTGGAAAGACACCGGAGGCAAACCTGACGGCGGGGCGGACAGCGGCGATCAGTTTGACGGCGGTCGCGATCTTGATCACAATAACCCCAACGTACAGCAGGCGATCATCAAGTGGCTGGACTGGCTTAAGACGGAGATTGGATTTGCCGGCTGGCGGTGGGACTTGGTGAAGGGT
>JAWLHD010000331.1:0-5242 GCA_041690555.1 Anaerohalosphaeraceae bacterium | reverse complement strand
AATAAAAAAATGCGCAAAAATATGAAAAAATGCGCCTCAAAAAACCCGCTTTTCGCCCACAAAAACGCAAAAAACAACACTCCTGCGCACTAAATCTGCCCGTTTGCGATTTGACAAGCACCCATTTCGTGATAGTGTTTAATAGCATTCAATAGAAAACGAGGCATTATGACTGACAATCAGGACATGCCGATCAACCCCGCCGACGACCCAAATAAGTGGTACACTGTCCGCCAGGCCGCAGATTACCTCGGGGTCAGCGAACCCACAATCTACAGATGGATGAAGGAAGGAACACTCTCCTTCTACAAAATCGGCGGCGCAACCCGCTTTTCCAAGCAAATACTCGACATTTTCTTTGAAAAGACCACCGGCTCCAAAGAAGCCCAACAGGTCGCCAATCGCTGCGCTGCCTGCGGCCACACAACCCTCATCGACGGCGCCCTCCGAGGAGCAGGCCGACTCTACTTCCGCCCGGAAAAATCCGCCTTCTGGGTCTTCTCAGAAGCCATGACCCCAACTCGCGCAAAGACTTGCTCCGCCTGTGGTTACATGCATCTCTACGCCGACCCCGCAAAGCTCAAAAAGCTAAAAGCCAGACCCATAGAGGAGAAACCGCGCAAATTCGACGAATGACGCGCGGATTATCATAGCTAAAGGCAGGTTCAGATGCACAAGAAAAACTCCAGACAATCCGCGCGCAACCCGCGCCAAACAAACAACTTACAAGGAGAATCACATGCAGAACAAACAAGCGTTAACCGCAGTCGACGTAATCATCCTCATTATCATGGCAGTAGTCCTGATGTGGGCGTTCTTAGCCACGTGTTCAGCACCCGGTCATCAGAAGATTCGTAATCGCATAGTCTGCGGAATTAATCTCAAAGGCCTTGGCACCGCAATGACCGTCTATGCCCATGACTATGATGACAACTACCCACAGCTTCCCGGTAAAGGCCTATGGTCAAGAGAGTTAGGATTCGACTATGATATGCGCTCGCCGGACTTCCGACAGGGCGGCGCCCAGGCCAATACCGCCCGAAACATCACCGCAAGCTGGTATCTCCTCGTCCGCGAGGCCGATGTCTCGCCAAAGTCCTTCGTTTGCCCTGCCTCTACGCAGAGGCCCTTTGACGGCACCAACCCCGCCCGCCTGGATATCACGGAACTCTGGGACTTCGGACCCGATCCATACAAGCACGTAAGTTATTCGCTGCACAACCCTTACGGCAAGCACCCCGCGACGGCGGCCAGTGGCGCCAATTTCGCCACAGCCGCCGACATGAACCCCTGGTTTCGCAACGGCGACATAATCCCCCCCGGTATCGGCGGCTCATCCCCGCAGATCATCAAAGTCGAGGACAGCAAAACCTGGAGCCTCGGCAACTCCTGCAACCATCCACCGGTCAAGAAGACACTGTTCGGCCGCCGGCAGATTAAAGGTCCAGCCGAAGCCCAGAATGTTGTATATGCCGACGGCCACAGTGTTTACGAAAAGTTCACAAACTGCGGCAGCAACAGAGACAACATCTACACATTCTGGTCCAAAGAGGATGACCCAACTGCCCAGGACACCCAGGGCGGCACAAACCCAACCAGCCGCAGTGCTGAAAACGACGCAAAGAGCAAGGATGATTCTTTTCTGGCAATATAGGCAAGTCCAAATAAGCAGGAGCTTATGCAATGAGGCATTTCCATTACAAGAGGCGCCGGGGATTTACGGTTTGGGAACTGGTCTGCATTATTGGCGTCATAGCACTGCTTTTTGCCCTCCTGATGCCCGCGCTAAGCAAGGTCAAACGAGTGTCAACGCGTGTGGTATGCGGCACCAACCTAAAGGGCCTCGGCACCGCAATGGCCGTTTACGCCAACGATTACGGAGGATGGTACCCGCAGTTGCCAGGCACGGGTCGCTGGTCAAGACTGTTGGGCTTTGACTACCACATGGAGAGGCCGGATTTAACTCCCGGCGGCGCACAAGGCAGCACCGGCCGGACGATTACGGCAAGCTGGTACCTGCTCGTTCGAGAGACCGACGTCTCGCCGAAGAGCCTTATCTGTCCGGAGACACGCCAAGAGGCCTTTGGCGGGCGATATCTCGTTTATAACAAAGACGTTACAGAGATGTGGGACTTCGGCGCCGAACCGTACAAGCACGTTAGTTATGCCATGCACCTGCCTTATGGCCGGTTCCCCGCAAATGCAAACCGCAGTGCCGCCTTTGCGTTAGCCGCCGACATGAGCCCGTGGTTTGTCAACGGCGACATCGTCCCGCCCGGCCAAAACGGCGAGGCGCCCCAGCTTGCACTGGACGATTATCGCTCCAGTTCCCTCAGCTACGGACCGGGCAGGCGGGCTGCAAACAGCTCAAATCACGGAGGCGGCAAAGGCTGGGGCGGTGAGGGCCAAAACGTCCTTTTTGCGGACGGGCATTCTTCATACCAGCAGAGGCCCGACGTGGGGATAGCTCGCGACGGCATCTACACATACTGGCCGACCGATGCACCGAACGAAGACGACAGGCGGACCGGCAAAAACCCCGCGACCCGAGACGAAGATAACGACGCCCGCAGCGCCGAGGATTCGTTTCTGGCCATTTAACGACAGTTACATACAGAAGGCGAGGTGAAATCATGGACACAAACGAGACAGGACAGCAGGGCGCGGGCGAGCTGGAGGCAGCGTCGACGTACACGGGCAGCGGCGGCAGTTCCTGGCCGCTCAACCGGGAATTGCTGCGGCGGTTCTTTGATATCGCCGGCGGCAGTGTCTTGTATTGTGCCAGTGCTGTGCTGGTGGCATACGGCGTCTCGCGGGTCCTTGGGCCGGTACTGTCGGACACGGAGACAATTGCGGCGGCACTGCCATGCGTAGGGACGCTTTGGGCTTATGAGGTTGCCCTGCTGGCGGTGCTGGTGCTCATTGTATCACGAAAGGTAGTGGACGATGCGGTCTCGGTTGTAATCATAATCGCTCTATACATGGTGGCGGGCGCCGTTGCGCTTGGCACGGTGGCGGACCGCGATATCGACACTGCGATTTTACTGGCAATAGCGGCGACGGCATTTGCAGCAGTCAAGCTCATCGCAATGCGGCTAAGATTCGTCGGAGTGCAGATCCCATTCGGCCTGCTGCCGCTGGCGGGCCTCATCGCACTGGCTGCGGTGCATTACTTCGGGCCGCTCTGGATGTCCAGACTGATGATCGGCGATGCAGCCGACGAAGCCGTTCGGCGGGGTCGGTGGTTTGCGATCCAAATAGGCATGATGGCGGGCATAGGACTGGTCTGGTTGGATGGATTAAGAGTTCAGGCGGGGCCGTGGTGGACGAGCGACGACGGACAGAATCGCCCGTTTCTGCGGTCGTCGGCGATGGTGCAGGTGTTTGGGCTTGTGCTGCTGGCCGCTTCAGGCGCGCATGTTTACGCAATTGGGTACATGTATGCCCTGCCGGAATATGCCGGCGACTACCTGCCGATGATCGCGCTGGGCAGTCTTCTGCTATTGGAGATTCTGCCCCGGTCGGGTGTGCGGTTCGGAGCTGCGCATGTGGCGACGGCTTGCCTGCCGCTGGCGGCTCTCGGGTACACTATCTGGCAAAGCACCGTTGGGTCCGTGGGCGGTTACGAGTTTGACCTGATCGCATATCCCCCGGTGTACTGCGGACTTACGGGTATTGCCATCGCGATAACGGCGCGACGGCGGCGGTGGCGGCCGCTGGCAGGGGTTGTATTTCTGTATGCCCTGGGTGTGATCCTGACATACGGCTTTTCGCCCGACCGGGCGCATTCGCTCAACGTATGGACCTGCGGGGCGGTGCTAACGGCTGCAATGATGGCTTACGGAATCGAGAGCTGGCAGCAGTATTACTGCGTAGCGGCGGTCGGTTTGATGACGCTGGGCGCGTCGCTCTCGCCGGATTACCTCAGGACTGCGGGAGGCGCAGGGTTGACCCAGATCGGCGCGGTGATGGGCGTCGGCGGTATCGGCATTATCGCCCTTGCGATGCTTTTTGGCAAGGGATTTGACAGAGGCTGGCGTCTGCTGGGCGCACTTTGTGTTGCACTGTTTACTTATGACCTGCTTGGGACCGGATTCGGGGCACGCCATGCGATCGGACTTATCCTTATTGCTTTTGCTGCAATTGTCCTGTGGTATCGCAGCCGGGACCGGATCAGCGTGGCGGTGCTGACGGCAGGCGGCGCTGGGCGCGTCTACCTGGCGGCAGGGGTATGGCGGCACGTGCTGTCAGGATTCATCGCATTGGCCGTCGGGGCGGCCGTCAGTCTGCGCAAACGTCGCAGGCAGGAATAAGATGATCTTCAGTCCGTGCGTTTGACATATAAAGCAACTTCTGATCCCATGCCGGACGGTGTGCGCCATGCACAATTGCCTGCGGCTGCCCGAACGTTTTTCTGCATGTGTTCCTTGCCGCTGGCGCAGTCGAACCAGAACAGGTCCCAGGTCCCTGCCGGAAAGTCCTTAATGCCCATTGCGGTCTGCAGCGACGAGCTGTAGGCGATGTAGCGCCGGCCCGGATTGGCCAGAACGTACTTCGTGTCACTAAACGCCAGATCATCGCGAGGGCCCATGCCGCGAAGGTCGATTGACTCGAAGAATCGCACCAGCCGCCCGCAGTCTTCAAGGTCGCTTATCGGTGTGGTCGCGATGTCCATGCCGAAGATCATGACATAAGCGCCCCCCATCGCCACTGCCCAGTTCTTCAGGCGGGCTTCGGCGCCCGTGCCCCAATCGGCGGCCTCCGCCAGGTTGAGATTATAACGTCCGGCGGCGCGACGCCATGCCTCGACCACACCAGCGTGCAGCATCTCCGAATCGGCGACATTGTATTGGATCGCGAACTGATCGATGTCCGGTCAATCTGCAAGTTCTTCAAAGTGAAGGCCGTTGAGCTTGTGCACGGCGACAGGGTGTCTGTTCTCGTCGGCGTTTCGGATGACCGCGGCAATAGCCTTCACTCGCGCCGCGCTGAACGCCTCCTGGTACTCTTCGGCAACACACCAGATCAGGTTGTCGTGGTGCTTGAAGGCTTCAACCAGCGCCCGCAGGAATTCAGCTTCCTCAGAACCAACCCGGTCACCGGTTCGCCAGATTCGGGCGCTGTCGTCATATATAAAGAAAAAGAGTAAGCCTTCACAGATTTTTTCATGAATTTCCAGAAAATCCACATATACCCCCTTGCGCTATCCGGAATGTTCGTGTATATGACAGGTCATGGACGA
>JAWLHD010000330.1:0-5245 GCA_041690555.1 Anaerohalosphaeraceae bacterium | reverse complement strand
GGGCAATATCTCGCGTTACGCCGTTGGCTTGCAGATTCTTCATCATGCTGACTACAGTGACGGGCTTCTGGATCTTTGCATATACAAGTGCAATTCGCGTCCGCGATTGGCCAAGCATTCGGCGATGACAATTCTGAAGGTGCACGCGGCGCGGCGGGATGTTATCTACCGGCAGGGTCGGACTATTCACGTGAGCACCCCCGACAGCAACGTCTACTCGCAGTTCGACGGGGATCCGGGCCCGCCGCTTCCGATTACAATCGAGATTATACACCATGCCGTGCGGATGATCGTGCCGCCGAACGCCCGGCCGGCGGGCATACGCACTCGGCTGATACGCATGTTAGGATAAAGGATTCCGGGAAATACTATGCCAGACACAATCAGTATCGGCAGTTTGAATATCAATGTGGGAACGGGCCTGTTTGTTCTGGCAGGTCCATGCGTTATCGAAAGCCTGGAGGTCTGTATCGAAATCGGGCGGCGCATCGCCGAAATAGCCGAACGGACCGCCGTGCCGATGGCCTTCAAGGCCAGCTTCGACAAGGCGAACCGCTCGAGTATCGAGAGTTTTCGGGGTCCGGGTATGGATGAGGGTCTGCGAATACTCGACGAGGTTAGGCGGACTACACAACTGCCGATCGTAACCGACGTGCACGATGCCAGCCAGCCGGCGCCGGTTGCGGAGGTGGTCGACTGTCTCCAGATACCGGCGTTTCTCTGCCGGCAGACAGATCTGCTTGTAGCCTGCGCCAGGACCGGCAAACCCGTAAACGTCAAGAAGGGGCAGTTCTTGTCGCCGGCCGAGATGTCCAACGTCGTCGAAAAGCTGCGATCCGCGGGCAACGAGCAGATCATGCTGACTGAGCGCGGGACCTTCTTCGGCTATAACAGGCTGGTCAACGACATGACTGCCATCGCAGAGATGCAGCAGTTGGGATGCCCGGTGGTATTTGACGCCACGCACAGTACGCAGCGCCCCGGCGGGCTGGGCAATGCCAGCGGGGGAGCCAGAGAAATGGGTCCGCTGCTGGCTCAGGCGGCGGTCGGTGCAGGAGCGGATGGCCTGTTTCTGGAGGTGCACGTGCGGCCGGAGCAGGCCAGGTCCGATGCTGCGTGCATTATGCCGATAGATTGGGTCGAACCGCTGATCGACAAATGCAGGCGGATTTATGAAGTAGTCAGAAGCTGAGCTGATATGGGTGCACAAACGAAGTATCTTTTCGGGCCGGTGCCGTCGCGGCGGCTGGGTTTGAGCCTCGGCGTTGACGTGGTTCCGATGAAGACTTGCAGCCAGAACTGCATATATTGTCAGTTGGGGCGGCATGGCAAACAGACACTGGAGCGCAGGAGCTATGTACCGGCCGACGCTGTGTTGGCCGAGCTTTCAGAGCGGCTTGCGGACGGTCTTCGTGCTGATTATATCACCTTCAGCGGTTCAGGCGAGCCGACGCTTAACAGCGACCTGGGCGCGATGATCGACGGTGTCCGCGCAATGACCGATATCAAGGTGGCAGTCATCACCAATGGCACACTCCTGAGCGATGCTGCGGTGCGCACCGATTGCGGCAAAGCCGATCTGGTGCTGCCTTCGCTGGATGCGCCGGATCCGGAGACGTTCAGGAAGATCAACCGTCCTCATGAGAACATCCGCTTCGAGACGTTCGTCGACGGCCTGTGCCGGTTCCGCGATGAATATTCCGGGCCGATCTGGCTGGAGGTGTTTTTCCTGGAGGGTGTCAACACGGACGACGACCAGATTGCCCGCATGAGGGAGTTGATCGACAGAATACGGCCGGATCGGGTTCAGCTTAACACCGCAGTTAGACCTACTGCCGAAGCTGACGTAGGGGCGGTGGAGGAGTCACAGCTCAGGGCAATTGCGGAGAAGCTCGGGTTCGACGCTGAAGTGATCGCCGATTTCTCGCGGCCGGTGCACCGCAAGCGCCTGGATGAGACCGAAGGGCAAATCCTGGAACTGCTGCAGCGCAGACCGTGCAGTCTGGAGGACATTCACAGGGGGTTGGGCGTCAGCGCCGTGGCAGCAACAAAACACATCGAAGTCCTGATTGCGTCGGGCCGCATCCGCCCGCAGCGCAGGGGCGGCAAGATTTTTTACGCAGGCGTATAAAGGCCTTTTGCGGCAGCGTCCGGCGAGTCGCTGGTCAATGTCCATTTCTGTCCTCAATCTTCTGCATCGTTTCATGCGGCTGGATTTTACAGGACCTGCAAGCCGGTCGCGCAGCTGACGCCGGCCCGGCACCGGGTATTCTGCAAGGTTTTTCCTGAGCAGTATCGGTTAAGGTTATCGCGTTATCGGTCGATAGCAGATGGTGACGATGGTTGCACCACGCGTTTTTTATTCTGGAATTTGCAAGATTGCACTTTAGAGAATCGCAACCCGCCCGATAAAAACAATAGGACGTTTGTTCGTCGGTGGGCGGTAGCGTATCGCCAGTTAAAAATGCAAACAGGTAAAAAACAACTTGTTCTCAACAAAGGCGCTGAGAAATATATCTTCCGTTACGACAGCGGCTGCGAAGGCCAGTTGCTGGACTGTCTTGCGTGTCAGGCCGCGGATCGCCGCACGGACTTCGACTGGTTCGACGCGGCGGTGCTGAGTTTCAAGCTGACACAGTCGCTGATGGGAGAGGCGGACGAGATCCTTCACAAGGGAATTGCCGACGCGATTGGAGTGCTGGGCGACGACGGCGAATGACCCTGCGACAATGCAGGCGCCGGCGGCCGGATCGAACAGCGCGATGTAGTGTGATTGAGTGAAAGAAGGGTAAACTATGAAAGATTGCGCCACCATTCATGAATTCCTCAGCTATCTGAAATTCGAGCGGCACTTTTCCGCCCATACCGCCAAGTGCTACGGGGCTGATCTTGCACAATATGTCGATTTCCTCGCAAGTCGCTTGAGTTCGGCTCAGGAATCCCAAGACGCACAGTCATGGGCCGACAACGCCGGCGGCGTAATGACCCAGACAGAAACTGAGACTCAAACCGCCGTCGAGCAGGCTATACTCACGGCCGACACCGATACTATCCGCAACTACATGGCGCACCTGGGTACTCAGCAGTATTCAAAGTC
The DNA here is from genome assembly GCA_041690555.1 of Anaerohalosphaeraceae bacterium. Lineage (GTDB taxonomy): Bacteria > Planctomycetota > Phycisphaerae > Sedimentisphaerales > Anaerohalosphaeraceae > JACZKQ01. Next base: position 2,148 of record JAWLHD010000330.1, on the reverse strand, counting down.
AACCACTGCACGCAAACTGGCAACCCTGCGAAGCTTCTATAAATTTCTGGTGAAGCGCAACTATGTCAATTCCAATCCGGTTACGACAATCAAAACGCCCAAACAGGATAAGAAGTTGCCCAGGTTCCTCGAATACGAAGAGGTGCAGCGGTTGCTGAACGCGCCGCCGACGAACACGTGGCTGGGCGCACGCGACCGGGCGATCCTCGAAACGCTTTACAGCACGGGAATGAGAGTCAGCGAGCTGGTGGCGCTGAACATGGATGACGTGGATTTCCTGGGCGAAGTGATTCACATCCGCGGCAAGGGCAAGAAGGAACGCATTTCGCCTGTCGGCTCGAGCGCATTGCAGGCAATCCAGCGGTACATCGAGTTCCGCAACAAGCGTATCGCCAGCGACAACGCGTTCGACAGCAAGGTGCTGTTCGCCAACAAGCACGGCAAGCGGCTCAGCACGCGAAGCGTGCGGCGCAAGATGGACAAGTACCTGCAGGAGGCTGGGCTCGATCCGAACATCAGTCCGCACACGTTGCGGCACAGCTTCGCCACGCACATGCTCAACAACGGGGCGGACCTGCGGAGCGTACAGGAACTCCTGGGTCATCAGTCCATCTCGACGACGCAGGTGTATACGCATGTTACGGCGTCGCGGATGAAGGATGTTTATGACGCCGCCCACCCGCGCGAGCAGTCCCGTTACTGAGAAGCACCCGCATAAAAACAGGCCCGCACGTGAGCGGGCTTTTTTTATGCGCTGGAAAAGTCCCGCCATGAAGGCGTTATGCACGGCAGGGCAGGCTTGCATCCGCGTGCCTGATTGGATACCATAGAGTCTGTTTCGCCGCATAAGGCGTCCTGACAATTGCAGAGGAAAGGGTCCATGCCATGAAAACCGCTATTAATCGCCGTGTATTCGTTCGCAATGCCGCTGCCGCCGGGGCGGGCTTTCTGATTCTTTCCGACAGACGCTCGGCATTTGGCTTTCCCGCCAACGAAAAGGTCAACGTTGCGCTGGTCGGCGTGGACGGTCGCGGCGGATGGTTTAGCGACACCATGCCTCGATTGTGCAATGTCGTGGCCATGTGCGACGTTAACGACCGTCGGGCGGCGGGCCAATACCAGAAAGTGCCGGCAGCCAGGAAGTATCGCGACTTTCGCAAAATGCTTGACGAGATGGACAATGAGATCGAAGCGGTTACGGTCGCCACGCCGGACAATACCCATGCCGTGATCTCCGCCGCGGCGATTCGACGCGGCAAGGGGGTCTTTACGGAAAAGCCCCTTACACATGACGTCTTCGAGGCCCGCAAGCTGCGAGAACTGGGCAGGCAGTACAAGGTCGCCACGCAGATGGGCAACCAGGGCACATCAAGTCGTGCCTTCCGTGAAGGTGCAGCGATCATAGAGGCCGGTGTGCTGGGCGAAATTCGCCAGGTACACGCATGGAATACCGGCGGCGGCGCGGGTGACCGGCCGGTACCCACGGACAAGCATGACCTGCCCGACTATATCGACTGGGACCTCTGGCTGGGGCCGGCACAATGGCGGGAGTACAACAGTCGCTGGATGGCATGGCACACGTGGCGCGACTTCGCGACGGGTCAGTTAGGCAATTGGGGCTGCCACACTATGAATGTATTTTTCAAGGGCCTCAACCTCGACACCATATGGTCCAGCGAGAACCCCGGCGGCAGAAACAACATCCGCCTTACGCCGCAGGTTTCCGAGGTGTGCAAAGGGGCGTTCCCCAGATGGGAGGTCATAGAGTACGAATTCGGTGCCCGCGGCTACATGCCGCCGGTGAAGGTGCACTGGTACAACGGCGGCGGGCAGGCGCCGGGACCGAGGAAGATGATCGAGGAGAGAATGGGACGGGCGCTGGACTGGGGCGACGCGGGCGCCAAGCAGTGGCGCGACCATGCGGGATGCCTGGTCGTCGGCTCCGAGGGCATGCTGCACTCCAACGGGCACAATACCGAATACACACTCTATCCCGTGGAGAAATTCAAAGATTACAAGCCGCCGCAAACCGCGCGGTCGCGCGGACACGAGAGCGAATGGCTGGATGCGGTCAAGGGCGGCCCTGCGGCGATGTCGAATTTCGATTATGCCGGGCCATTGACGGAATACGTCCTGTTAGGCAATATC
>JAWLHD010000329.1:0-5247 GCA_041690555.1 Anaerohalosphaeraceae bacterium | reverse complement strand
TTGTGATTACGGCGGTCATTGGGCGTCTCGGTGCGATTTCGGCGATCTGGCCTGATGCTGGTGATTATATCGACGCGATGGGCGGGCGGCGAGAGAAATTGCGGGGGGAGTGCGGGCGAGGGGTGGCTGGCGGATTGTGGGGAGTTTATTGATGTTGCCTTGGGGGAGTCTTACTGCTATCATTTATGATGGTCTTGGGTCGGTTGTTGCTCTTTCGAAATGGAACAGCGGGCTTTTGCGGGGCGGGGTGGCGGAGCGGTATGCGTATGATGCCTTCGGCGGGACGCGGGTATTCGACGCGGGCGGCGGTGTGCTGACGCGAAGCAGCAAAGGAAGATCAAAACAGGACAGCTTAAATAATCTGGTCAAGGAGCAGACATGGAGAGAGATGCTTACGATGAGCGGATAGCGGCTATCGTGGGGGATACGGAGGGGCGTTGCTGGGACGAGACAAGGGACGTGTTCTTTGAATATCTCAGGGCGAACCTGTCCCTGCCGTGTGAGGTGACGGGATACGAAGATTTCGGGTGGGAAGAGTTCTACGTGTTTGGCCCAGGGAGTAAGGAAGAGTACGAACGGCTCAAGAAGACGCAGCCCTCTTACAAAGACCGTTATCAGTTGCTCGAGATAGTGCACGACGCCGAAACCGTATGGGCCATGTTCTGGGGTGAGGACATTGGCGCGAAGGTCCGCCGTATTTGTGACGGCAAAGAGTTTCTGCTGGGCGGAGCGGAAATCCAGGCAGTGGACAAGAAATCGCGAAACTACCAGCTTCTCAACGATTACGCAGTGTGGTTCGTTAACAGCCGCTGATGGAGTATCTCGTGCGTTTGATTGATGCGGCTGAACGTGGTATACTGGCGTGCTGTAGAACGGAGCGACCGGTCCTGTGAGCGCTTTTTGGAGAGCACAATGGGAGACGTTATGAAGACTCGCCATGTTTGTTGTCTGTTTTTGGGGATGGGCACTCTCATCTGGCTTGGCAGGCCTGTTGCAGCGGAGGAATTGCCGGTGAATCTGGCGCCTCTTGCGAAGGTTTCGGCGAGCAGTCAGTTCAGCGATGCGTACAGTCCGGCGATGGCTGTTAATGACGTCATTCCTTCTGAATTCCAACCGGATCGGGATTGGGCGGTGAAGGGCACGCAGACAGGATGGTTTTGCCTGGAGTGGGATCAGCCCGTCGAGGCCGCCCAGATCATTTATTATGCCCGCGTTACAAGTCCACTGCTCGAATGCTTCAAGGATTACGAGGTTTATCTCGATGATTCCAATGAAGCGATAGCGGCCGGCATGTTAGAGCATCGGCATGGCGGTCAGATGATTAACTTTCCAAGGCATAGAGTCAGGAAGATTCGTGTGGCGTTTCTTTCGTCTCATCCAAATTCGCCGAATCCGGGCGCCGCTGAGATAGCCGTGTACGCCACGCCTCTTACGGTCAAGCAGCTTGCCGAGATGCAGATACCGGCAGCGGAGAAGGGGCCGGAGGCGAAAGCACTGCGCCGGGAACTGCTGGACGGGACACTCGGGTTCAAGGAGATCCTGCTGGTAAAGCGGAAGCCGTTAGATATTTCGCATGTGTACGTTTACCACGTTGAGGGATTTCGGCCGGGCGGCGGGCTGTACCGTTTCAGGCCGGATGAGAATGGGGGCGAGTTAGTGTGCATATTCGATGCCGGGGACGGAATGATCACCTCCGCCGATCTGTCGTACGACGGCGGGGAGGTGGTCTTCGCTCTGCGTCAAGGCGGGCTTGTGGCCTCGAATCCGGTTGCGCATATAGAAGACATTTCGCGGTACGAGGACGAGAAGAGCAACTACCAGATCTTCAAGATTAATATCGACGGTTCGGGCCTGAAGCAACTGACGCACGGAACGTATAATAACCTCGATCCATGCTGGCTGCCGGACGGGGGCATTGCTTTTATCTCGGACCGCAAGCCGGCGTATGCCTATTGCTACGTGGTGACATCGCCGGTGCTGTACCGGATGGAGGGGGACGGTTCCGGACAGAAACGGCTGTCGGCGAACTATCTGATGGACTTTACGCCGTCGGTGCTTACCAACGGGAAGATCGTGTATACGCGCTGGGAGTATGTCGACAGAGCGGCTTGTCCGATTCAGAGCCTGTGGACTATCAATCCGGACGGTACGGAACTGGCCGGCTTTTATGGCAATCGCGTCATCTCGCCGGGGACGTTCATGGATGCGCAGCCGATTCCCGGTACGAGCCAGATTATTGCCACGGCTACGAATCACAACGGTTCGTGTCGCGGCGGGATCGTGGCCATTGACCATACAAAGGGCGCCAATTCGCCGGAAGCGGTGCGGAATCTTACTCCGGAAATCGACATTTACGCGCATCGTCTTGGCGGCGGGCCGTGGGGGAACGGCATGCTGGATTGTGGGGTCGGCGGAACTTATGAGAAGCCCTTTGCGATCAATGCGGAGCGGTTCCTTGTCTCGCGGGGCGGTACGATCCAGTTGCGTGATTTCGATGCCCACGCCGTATCGCTGCTGTTTCCGCAAGACGGGATGGGGTTTTACTGTCCGATGCCGATCTGTGAGATAGAAAAGCCTCCTGTTGTGGTGGGCAAATTCATGGACTCTGAAACCGAATTGCCGGAAGACGGCAGTGTATCCGGCGGGTGGGCAACGGTGTACGTTCAGGATGTTTACAACGGCCTTGAACCGCATGTCAAACGTGGTGAGATCAAACAGATCGCCGTTGTGCAGGAAGTCGAGAAGAGCACGCATACTCCACAGAATAACAAGCTCCTCGACGGAGGCGGGATGCGTAATATTGCCGTGTTCGGGTTTCAGTTTCCGCTGGTGTCGTGCGGGGCAACGTATGCCGCTAAGAAAGTGTGGGGATTTGCAGATGTCGAGGAGGACGGCAGCGCGGCTTTTGAGGTTCCTTCGGAGGTGCCAATCTACTTCCTCGCTCTTGACGGCGAAGGGCAGGCGGTGCAGCGCATGCGATCCTTTACCCACCTGATGCCGGGCGAAGTCCAGGGGTGTGTCGGCTGCCACGCCAACCGAAACAATGCGGCCCCACACAGCACCAGAACATCAGTCATGCGTTTTTCGGTGCAGAAACTGAGGGAACCGGCGTGGGGTGTCAAAGGATTCAGTTATCAGGAAGTTGTGCAGGGTGCGTTGGACAGGAATTGCACCAGTTGCCACAATGAGCGGCAGCAACCCGGAAACGTGGATCTGACCGGCGACAGGACAGACTTTTTTAACGTTTCGTACGATATTTTGTGCCGGACGGGGACGCAGGGCGAAAACAACTGGATGCTGCACGGAAGTCCGTCGGGACCGGAGTACGACCACGTGCGGGGTATGAGTCCCTACGTCGAGTGGATTTGGACGATAAACGGGGCGGGGCACAATGTGCTCGAAATCGAGCCGCGGCGCTGGGGCAGCCCGGCCAGCAGACTGGCGGAGATCATTCACACAGGACATCCTGATGAGCATGGCAAAGCGCGGGTAAACGTACCGCAAGCAGATCGCCGGAAGGTGTATCTGTGGATGGATCTTAATGTGCCGTACTACGGAACCTCGTCGAGCAATCACAAGGCGCATCTTGGCAGTCGCCGGATGATGCCGTCGAGTCTTGAAGCTACATTGAATGATGTCGCTTCGCGGCGCTGTGTCAGTTGTCATGAGAAAGGCATCCCCCGGAAGTTCTACACTCGCATAGAGAAGCCCGAACATAACAACTTTCTTCTGGCCCCGCTTTCGCTGACAGCCGGCGGCACGCAGCAGTGCGGCACACCGGTTTTCCTTAGCGATGAGGATCCGGATTACCAGAAGATTCTCAAGACATTTGAGCCCATCAGCGAACTGTTGAAGAGACGTCCGCGGGCTGACATGCCTGATTATGAGTATCTTTGCGATGAGCCCCTGATTTGACTGCGCGGACCCTTAGTTACTGGGTCGAAGAACTTTGGACTTGAAATGTGATATCCTGTCTGTGAAGGGAATTTGATGATTTATAGACGAGACATGCTCCTGCACCTGTCGATCGCAGCAATCTCTGTGTTGGTCTTGCCGGTTGGCGCCGAAAGTTTCAGCGGGCACAGCGGCAAGGCGGCTGTGTTGATGCTGGCGGCGAGCGGCGGCGTGACTTTGCAGGATGAGGTTGTCACTTATGAGGCCTTTGGAGCCGTTGGGGACGGTGTTCACGATGATCTGCCGGCGATCTGCAAGGCGCATGAACATGCCAATGCACGCGGGTTACGCGTGAGGACACGGGCGGGGGCGACATATCATCTCGGCAAAAAGGCACTGACGGCGATCATCGCGACCGATACGGACTGGGGCACGTCTCGTTTTATCATTGACGATACAGAAGTTGAGAATCACAAGCGGTCTTTGTTCGAAGTGCGTTCGCTGCTTGGGCGCGAAGAGATCAAGATCGAGCGGTTGACGCGGGACCAGAAGCAATTGGATGTGCGGCCTCGGCATGACTGTTACGTCCAGGTGACGAACAACAAGATCAAGCGCTATATCCGGCGCGGCCTCAATCAGAACGCGGGGACATCGCAACGCGACTGCTTCATCCTGCGTCGTGACGGCTCGATTGAGGGGGACATCGACTGGGACTACGACACGGTGGATCGCGTGGAAGCCCATCGGATGGACGAAAAGCGGCTTGTACTGCGCGGCGGCGTATTCACGACGATAGCGAACAGGATGAAGCAGGAGGTCGGCTACAACTACTGGGCGAGGAATATCAGGGTGAGCCGTTCCAATACGGAAGTGGAGGGTCTGACTCACTACGTCGTGGGGGAGACCGAAGTGGGCCATCCTTATTCGGGCTTTATCAGCGTGAGCAACTGCGCCAACGTAACGCTGCGCAACTGCTTCGCTACCGCGCACAAGACCTATAAGACCATCGGAGCGGCGGGCAAGCCGGTGAGCATGGGATCATACGACTACAGCATCAACAGCGTAGTGAATTTCAGCATGATCGGCTGCCGCATGGAGAATATCAACGATCGCACGCTGTGGGGCGTGATCGGCACTAACTTCTGCAAGAACATCGTGCTGGAGGACTGCACGCTCTCCAGGATGGATACGCATATGGGGGTCTCAGGCGTCTATACGATCCGCCGCTGCACGCTGGGGTACATGGGCCTCAACGCGATCGGTCGCGGGGTGCTGACGGTTGAGGATTCGACGTTGTACGGCGGTTCTCTTGTCAATTTTCGCAGCGATTACGGCAGCACGTGGGAGGGCGAC
>JAWLHD010000328.1:0-5248 GCA_041690555.1 Anaerohalosphaeraceae bacterium | reverse complement strand
GTACGACTGCAACCCCGACGGCTACCGCTCCAAACCCTATACCGACTGGCGCGAAAAAAGCCCTGACGGCCCAAGCGAAATCATCGCCACACCCGTCGTCCACGACAACCGCGTCTATGTCGCCATCGGCCAAAGCCCCATCCACGGCCGAGGCCAGGGCGCACTCTCCTGCATCGACGCCGCCACAGGCCGCCTCATCTGGCAGTCCACCCTCGTCGACCGCTCCCTCTCCAACGTCTCAATTGCCGAAGGCCTCCTCTACGTTGCCGACCTCTCAGGCCGACTCCACTGCTTCGACGCCGCCAAAGGCCACCGCCTCTGGGTCCACGAACTCGGCCAGCAGGTCTGGGCCGCCTCCCCCTTCGTTGCCGACCGCAAAGTCTACATCGGCACCGAAGGCAACAAATTCTGGATACTCCGAGCCTCCCGCCAAAAAGAAGTCCTCTGGCAGGGCAGAACCGACTCGCCCCCCGTAACCGTCGCCGCCCGCAACGGCCGCCTCTACGTCCCAACCCAGCGAGGCCTCTACGTCTACCAAACAAAGCAGGGGGGCTAAGCCCATGAACGACCACCCCAACCCCGACAACCTCTTCGACCTCACTGGCCGCACCGCCGTTATCACCGGCGCCTCAAGAGGCCTCGGCCGACAAATGGCCCTCGCGCTCGCCCGCGCCGGAGCTGACCTTGCCATCGGCAGCCGCAGCAAAGCCGACCTCCAATCCGCCGCCGCAGAAATCGCCGCCCAAACCGGCAAAAGGGCGATCCCCCTCACCGTCGACGTCGCCGACCCCGCCTCCGCGGCCGCATTCATCGACTCCGCCGCCGACCGCCTCGGCAAAATCGACGTCCTCGTCAACAACGCCGGCACAAACATCCGCTCCCCCGCACAAAACATCACCGACGCCGACTGGCGCACCGTCCAGTCCGTCAACGTCGACGGCGTCTTCCACTGTTGCCGCGCCGCCATCCCGCACATGCTCCCGCGCCGCTACGGCCGCATCATCAACATCGGCTCCTCCCTGAGCCTCCGAGGCATGGAGCACCGCCTCAGCTACTCCGCCTCCAAAGGCGCCGTCCTCCAGCTAACCCGAACCCTCGCCGTCGAACTCGCCCCCACCGGTATCACCGTCAACTGCATCTGCCCCGGCCCATTCGCCACCGAGATCAACGCCGCCGTCGTCAACGACCCCGAAAAAACACGACGCCTCCTCGCCCGCGTCCCAATGAACCGCTGGGGCCGACTCGAAGAAATCCAAACACCCGTAATCTTCCTCGCCAGCCCTCACAGCAGCTACGTAACCGGCTCGATCATCAGCGTAGACGGCGGCTGGGTCGCCGGATAACCGCCTCCGACGACCGTCCCAGACTTGCCTCACTTCAGAAGAAACATCGCCTTCAACTCGCTCGCCGAAGGCCGACGCCCGTACTCGCAAACCTCGAACGCCTCCGCACACTTCACCGCCTTGCCCGCCTTCTCCCCGTACTGCCCAACAAGCCGCCCCCGGTACTTCTCCGCAACCGCCGCAAAACGCTGCCGAAATCGCTCCCGAACACGCTGCCGAGCCTTCTGCAATTCCTCATCGTTCTTCGGAACCATACTCTCGTTGCCACCGCAGCCGCCCTCAACAAACTGTGAATCCAGCACCGCAAGCGCATCCAGCTTCCGATCCAGCACCCCGTCGATCGATACCACAACACTCGGCTCGAACGGATTCGGCTTCTCGAAGTTGTCCGAGAAATACATAAACACCGGGTTCCGCGTCAAATGCGGCACATCCGGACAAAAGAACGGCACCGTAACCATATACGCCGCATCCTGCACCAATATCCCCGTATACCGATGGTCCGGATGATAATCATTCGTCCGCGGCGCAAGCACGACATCTGCCTTCCACTCCCGAATCAGCCGCGTGATCGTCCGCCGATTCTCCAAGGTCGGCATAATCTCCCCGTCATGAATATCAAGCACCTCCGTCTCGATCCCCAGAATCTTCGCCGCCTCCTGCACCTCCCGCGTCCGCCGCTGAGCCAAAGGCCCGCCCGCATCCCGCCAGTGCCCGATGTCCCCGTTCGTCGTCGACACAAACTTCACATGATGCCCAGCCGCCGCCCACGCAGCCGCCATCCCCCCGGCCTTGATCTCGCAGTCGTCCGGATGAGCCCCGAACGCAATGATCCGAAGTTTCCTGCCCTCCTGCGCCTCCGCCAGCCCCGCCGCGCCCAGCACCACCGCACACACAACGCCCGCCCGCCAGAACCTCAACCATCCACGCGCCATCTCAAATCTCCTCATAAAAATTCCAAATGCAACGCACGCCCAAACGCCAAACACGCGCCGACTAATCTTCCAGCAGCGTCAGATCCTCCGCCGGCTTCGGGTACCCTTTACCCGCAATATAAGCCTTCGTCTCTTCAACCATCTCCTCCGTGATCCGGTACCGATACTCCCGATAGTCGTTCACCCGCAGATCACCCGTCCAGAAGAACCCCCACTTCTCGAAAAACTCCGTCAAATCCACCTTCCCCACGTCACAGCACATCTTCACAAACTCGAACTGGTCGCGAATCGAATCATTCCCGCGCCCCGCGCTCGGCCGCCCCCGCATCTCCTCCATAACGTCCGCATAAAAATCCGCCCGCCCGTTCCGCTCGAAATAAAGATGGATCTGCCAGAACGGAACCAGCCGGTCGAACACGTCCCTCACCGAAAGATAAGAGCACGGCGGATCCGCATCGATAATCCCCTTGCGCGCCGACGCATAATTCTTCTGAGCCTTGATGCGGCTCGAGTTGCCCAGCTTACCCCCCGTATACATCGAAAACAGATTCACGCTAACCTCCGTCATACCACCCCACGTAATATGCGGCATCTGCAGCACGTGCCCCGTCTCGTGGCAGAACCCCCAGCACGGGTCGCCCTTGATCACCACCTCAGGATCCGTAACCTTCCGCATCGTGCTCCGGTCCCCAAGATACGCCACACCGTCGCCGTCCCGGAACATGTAATAGTTATAGTTCACCCGCGCCAGAATACGGTTCCGCGGCACCTTGTCATACTTCACCAGCCCCATGAAAGTATAGTGATGATGCAGCATCCTATCGTAGTTGCCGATCAGTTCCACCCCCTTGCCGCGCGTAAAGACCTTCAGCCACTCCACCGGATACGCCGCCTGGATATGCTTGCCCCGCGCATCCATGATCGGGCTCACCGCCTCGTCGAGCAGCCGGTCCCAGTCCTCGTTGCTGTGCACCGCCGCATCGAAAAATCCGTTCACCTTCCCCGTCGCAAAATGCACCACAACCTTCGGCGCACTCTCCCAGTCGTCGTCGAAGTAGCTCACATAAACATTGCTCCCTTTCTCCACGCCGATCACGTTCACCCCCGTCGTCAGCCCGATCGTCTGCTTGTGCAGCCCCCAGCCGTTCGGATCCTTCGTCGGCTCAACGCCCTCCGCCGGCCGGCGCATCCACTCCGGAACCAGTAGCGAGATCGTCTTGCCCCCCGTCTCACCCACCAGCACAACGTGCTCGCCCGCCTCTAAGTATATCCCCGTAATCCCCTCATACCGGCTAAACCCCGTCCCAAGGTTCAGCGCCCGCGCCAGTGCCCGAGGCGACGCATACGCCTCGTAAGCCGCCGCCCGATACGTCTTGTCGTAACTCCCCTCCAGCAGCCCCTTCGCCACCCCCCTCAGCAGCTCGCTGCCAAACTCATCCAGATCCTCCGCCCCCACACCCGGCCGCAGATCGCTGCAGCTCCCGTCCACAAAGAACCGCACGTCCGCCTTCAGCGCCTCAACATCCGCCTCAGCCCCATGCCCCGCAACACCCGCCGCAGCCGCCAGCAAACAAATCACCACACTCTTCATACCACAGTCTCCATAACGCACCCAAAAACCCTTAACCGCATCCGCCACACCCCGCCGTCACGCCCCCCACGCGCCCGGCCCAACCATAATACCACAACCCGCCTCCAATCGCCACCAACCCCCGCCATGCCAGCCAACCGCCCACCGCCATTCCCGCCCACAAACTGTCATTCCCGCCCACAACTGTCATTCCCGCGAAGGCGGGAATCCAGCACATACCAACCACCCCTCCCAAAAAAGCCAACCTCCCAAACCCAACAACCGCCAACCGCTAATAGCTAAAAGCTAAAAGCTAAACCAGTCAACCGCTAAAAGCTAACAGCTAACAGCTAACAGCTAAATCAGTCCCTCCCTATTAGCACGAACTTGCGCGTTTCGTGCGAAATTTCCACCCCCCAAAAACCATAAACCCTTGCCCCGCAAAGACATACAAATTTTATTTTCCCCCCGAATAGCAAGATAGTGCAAGCGCATTTTATGCGATCCCGACACCACCTGTAGGGTACCTGGCACCTTTTTGGCATCACCACCCGCCGACGGGTGGCAGCCACTGGCCCAAAAACGCAAAACATCCAATCCCACAAAACCCCCGCACAACCACCCCCCTCGACGAGCCAGCCAACCCAAGTGGCTGGTCGCGCCAACAACCCCCGCCAAGCCACCGTCCATCCCGTCCACCCCGTCCACTTCGTCGCTGTCCACCCGTCCACTTAGTCCACGCGTGTCCACGTAGTCCAACGTCCACGGTCCACGCCACCCGCATCCCCGCCCCTTCACGCCTCCTCCCCCCGCATCAGCGAATACCGCATAAGATAAACTTTCGCCGAAGGCGCTTCCCCTATATTTAACGACGCGAAGCGGCGCCCCCTTACAGTAACTTACCGCTGTACACGCCGGCCAGACCCCCTCTCTTGCAGGATCGTCACTCACCCCCGTCCACGTCGTCCAACGTCCAACTGTCCACCACCGTCCATCTCGTCCATCCCGTCCATGCACCCGCCGCCAACCGCCGCATTTTCCCCCCCAATCCCCTTGCTTCCCCTCCGCTTTATGCTACAATCACAACATGCCAAAAAAGCCAAACAACAGACCACGCCAACCCCAACTACCAGACCCTCCGCACTCGTCGACACCCGCGCCATCTTCCTTCCGCCAGCCTCACATTCGCACAAAGCAACGATCATCTTATTCCGGCCTATCCGAGTGAAGACAAATAGCCTATGAAATCGCAAGTCATATCAAAACAGCGGGTCGCCGAACATGGCGAGGTATTGACTGGCAAACGTGAGGTCGATGCCATGCTCGATCTCGTCAAGCACGAAACGGAGAGGATCGAATCCCGCTTTCTCGAACCGGCATGTGGCACCGGCAACTTCCTG
>JAWLHD010000327.1:0-5281 GCA_041690555.1 Anaerohalosphaeraceae bacterium | reverse complement strand
CACACGGGGGGAAACTCGCATGGACGACAACGCCCCAACTGCGGAAGCTGTCCGAAAATAAAGAAAGCCTCCTCTCCAGTGGTGGGCTTCGGATAAAGCAACGGGCATTCCGTTACGCCCGACTGCTCGAACACAAAAATATGAAACTGCGAACAGCAGAATGGAGGTTCAGGGATGAGAAATTTCAACGACGGTTTCCGATACAAGAATGCAGTGTTCAGCGTGAGCTTGCTAGCAGGAATAGCGCTTTCAACGACTACAACTGCGCAAGAGGTCGGTGCCTTGGTCGACGACAATGAGGCCATGACTTCGGCAGAGAAAGACAACGCAAGTTCTGGAGGGGCGCCTGTCATAGAACAGATCCTCGTTACCGCCCAGCGTAGGCAAGAGTCGGAAAAGGACGTTCCAATTTCTCTCGTGGTTGTGACCCCCGACGCACTTGCCAGGGCCGGGGTTTCTACGACCAATGAGCTTTCCAAACTTGTTCCCAGCTTGAATTTCAGCATTAAAGGTTCCTACCCACAGCCGGTTCTGCGTGGCGTCTCAACGCAGGGTCTGGGTATCGGTCTGGACCCGGCCGTGCCGATCTATCTTGACGGCGTCTACATGGTGCAGCCGAGTTCAACCGTATTCGATCTCGCTGACATCTCCTCAATTCAGGTATTGAAAGGCCCGCAGGGCACACTCTACGGGCGAAATGCAACAGGCGGTGCGATTCTTGTGACCACCCGAGACCCGGCGTTCGAGCCGGCCGCGAACCTGTCGGCAAGTTACGGAAGCCTAGATGAAGTGCGGCTATCCGGCTTTGCCACGGGCGCGCTCAGCGAAAAACTAGCGGTCAGCGTCTCAGGCATTTACCGCCGCCGCGATGGCTACGCATTCAATATTTTCACAAATGAGCGCAACCCAGGCTTGGAAAACTACGCCCTTCGCGCGAAACTTCGCTTTCGCCCCACAGACAAACTCGAATTCCAACTGTCGGGGTACCATATTCGCGTCGACGATGTGACGGTGTTTGCTGCGCAAAGTGTCCTCGGCCTGAACAGCTTGAGCCGCCTTGTCGACCCATCGGGACCGGTATCGGAAAGGCCCTTCGAGACCTCGAACAATCTGATGGAACAGGCGTTACTTAACACGACCAACGGTGCAACCCTGACCGGTTCGCTCGAGACAAGCGTTGGTGAATTTCGCTCACTGACGTCCTATCAGCACAGCACTGCGAAGATTGTCGATGACGTCGATGCAGGTCCTGCAACTGTCCTCCATTTCTTTCTGGAAGACAACAGGTCGGAAAGCGTCTCGGAAGAGATCACGTTTACCTCTCGTGATTTCGGGCCGTTCAATTTCATTGTCGGAGGGCTCTATTTTCACGACGATTCAATGGTGCCGTTTAATCTGAACGATGCGCTATTCATCAACGGCTTTGTCGAAACTGAAGCGCTGGCTGCGTACGCCGAGGCCAATCTGAACGTAACCGATCGTCTAATGGTCAGTGGCGGCGCACGCTATAGCCACGAAAACCGTCAATATGACGGCTTTTTCAGGCCAGCACCCAACCAGCCATTATTGCACCTTGTTGATGACGCAAAGGAATCCTGGAGCGACGTCACTCCGCGCTTCTCCATCCGCTATGCCCTAACGAACGAAGTGAATGTTTACGGAACCTATTCGCGCGGTTTCAAATCAGGTGCCTTTTCCGCCACCGGACTATCACCGGCTCCTGTTGACCCGGAGAAAATTCGGGCGTTTGAGGTCGGTGTTAAGGGCGTCTTCCCGTGGGGCCGCTTCAATCTCGCCGTCTTCGACTATCGGATGAAAAACCTGCAGGTATCTCAACTCATCCAGCAGCCCGGCGGCGCCACGTCGAGTCAGATCGCGAACGCCGCCAGCGCCGAAAGCTGGGGCATAGATGGCACTGGCAGCGTCGATGTCGGCGAGTATTTCACACTTACCGCGGGCGGTGCGTATGTTGATGGCGAGTATACCGATTGGCAAAATGCGGCAGTAAATCTGCCGATCCCAGCTGCAAATTGCGCCGCCGCCGGCGCGCCGTTTCCTTGTGGAAACTTCGGGGCAAGTATCGACGCAACGGGAAATCCGTTGTTGCGGTCGCCCACTTTCACCGCAAATGCCACGCTTGAATTTCACACTCCCCTCGCCGGCGGTTGGCTGACTGCATCGACAACCTATTACCACACTTCCGGCTTCGCCTGGGAGCCAGCCAATCGCATCCGTGAGGATTCTTACGATACGCTTGCTGCCCGTATCAGCTGGGTCGCGCCGGACGATCAGTGGGAGGTTTCGGTTTACGGCAACAATCTCACCGACGAAGTTTACGCTTTTTCGGAGGTTGATTCTGTCGCAGGTGATACAGTGTCTTACGCCCAGCCGCGCTCCTTTGGCGCAAGCGTGAGCTTCAGTTACTAACACACGGTCATTGCGGCGGCGGTGTTCATTCCGAAGACCGCCGCCCTAGAGGGAGCAAAATCGAGACACCGCGGACAAGACCCACCGTTAAATACGTGCGGGTAAGACTAAGAGCGAGACTTTGTACGACAGCAGCCGCCAAACTCATGCACAGGGATTATTCCATGAGCAAAACCGTCAAAGAGTATGTAAAACCCGCTCACGTCCCGGACGAACTTTTCATTCCTGGAAATATCTGGCGCGACATGGGCGACCGCCCGCATGATAGGCTGAAAGACGTGGTCAAGGACCGTCAGATCGTCTTTCTTGAAAACCATCACAGTCCCGGTCATTCGCCCCAAGGTACCTGGTTCGTGGGCAGCGCGGAGCTGGCGCGTCGCGTCCTATCGGACCCAGAAACATTTTCAAGCAAGGACATGACAAGCTTCGGCCGCCTTCTGGGCGGAGGACTGACATTCTTTCCGGTTGATGTCGATCCACCTATGCACGCCAGGTACAGGGCTCTTGTATCGAAGTATTTCATGCCCGCGAGCGTTACAAAGCTGAGCAGCGTGATCAGAGAGCAAATTAACTTATTGCTGGACAGCCTCATACCGAAAGGGGAGTGCGACTTTGTCGAAGAGTTCGCCAAAGTCCTACCCACGGCGATATTCCTAGACCTCATGGGTCTTCCAAAGGATCGGGCAAAGGACTTTCTTGACTGGGCCAGTGTTACGCTTAGTGCACCAACAGCCGAAGAACGCGTCGACGCCATGCGCAAAATCAGGGATTATCTGGCCGGAGAGATTGAAGAGTGCAAGGCGTCGCCCCGCGACGACATTATCAGTCAATTGGCCACGGGCGAGATCGAGGGACGCCCGCTTGAACTCGGAGA
The DNA here is from genome assembly GCA_041690555.1 of Anaerohalosphaeraceae bacterium. Lineage (GTDB taxonomy): Bacteria > Planctomycetota > Phycisphaerae > Sedimentisphaerales > Anaerohalosphaeraceae > JACZKQ01. Next base: position 1,980 of record JAWLHD010000327.1, on the reverse strand, counting down.
AGCGCTGGGAGGCGCCATGATCCTCTATATCGGGGGACTAGACACGATCGCAAGCATGCTTGGATGGATATTCAAGCACTTGGCTGAAGATTTGGACCTTCAACGGGAATTGAGGGCGGATACGTCCAAGCTCCCAAAGGCCAACGAGGAGTTTTTGCGGTATTACTCCAATGTAACGGTGAGCAGGCGAGCGACAAGGGATGTTAAAATCGGCGGTGCAACCATCAAAAAAGGCGATACTATAACCTGCCCCATGACTATGCCCGCTCGCGATGAAACCGAGCATGTGGAGGCCAATCGGCTCGACATATCAAAGAGACGCCGTCGCCACATGGCGTTTGGATTCGGGCCTCATACTTGCGTAGGTCTGCATTTGGCGAGGCTCGAGATTAATGCGGCAACCGACTTGTGGCTGTCGCGCGCGCCGGAATTCAGGATCAATCCAGGAGTGCGGCCCAAGAGCCATGGCGGGACCGTAATCGCTCTGGACAGTCTTCCCCTGACTTGGTGATGCATCCGACGGTATCGCTGGACGACAAGTACCGGGCTTCTGAGGGCCGGGTATTTCTGAGCGGCACGCAGGCGCTGGTTCGGCTTTGTCTTGACCAGCAGGCGCGGGACCGGGCGGCGGGGCTTGATACGGCGGGCTTCATTTCGGGCTACCGGGGCTCGCCGCTCGGCAATTTCGACACGGCCTTGTGGGCGGCGAAGGGTCATCTGGCTGAGCACAACATCGTGTTCCGGCCGGGGGTGAACGAGGACCTTGCGGCGACCTCCTGCTGGGGCACGCAGCAGGTCGGGTTCTTCCCGGGCGCGAAGCATGACGGGGTGTTTGCCCTGTGGTACGGCAAGGGACCGGGGGTTGACCGCGCGGGCGACGCCTTGAAGCACGGCAATCTCGCGGGGACCTCGGCGCATGGCGGGGTGCTGGTGCTGGCGGGCGACGATCACAACGCCAAGTCGTCGACCACGGCCCACCAGTCGGAACAGGCGCTGATTGCGGCGATGATCCCGGTGTTTTATCCGGCGACGGTGCAGGACTACCTGGACCTCGGGCCTTATGCCTTTGCGCTGTCGCGGTTTGCCGGTCTGTGGGTCGGCTTCAAATGCGTGACCGAGGTGATCGAGACTTCGGCGACGGCAAGTGTCACGAACCCCGAGATCATAAAGCCCCCGTTCGATCTGCCCCCGTTCGAAATGTCTGAGGACGGGCTCAACATCCGGCCCGGCTTTACGCCGGTGGCCGACGAGGCCCGGATGATCCGCTACCGCCTGCCGGCGGCCCAGGCCTTTGTCCGGGCGAACGGGCTTGACCGGGTGGTGGTTGACGGGGAGCGCCGGACGCTTGGCATCGTGACCGCGGGCAAGGCCTTTACCGACACCATGCAGGCGCTTGATGATCTCGGGCTTGACGAGGCCCGCGCCCGGCAGCTGGGCCTCCGGGTCTACAAGCTCGCCATGACCTGGCCCATCGAGCCCGAAGGACTCGGCCGCTTTGCCGCGGGCCATGGGGAACTCCTGGTCATCGAGGAAAAGCGCCCGGTGATCGAGGAGCAGATCGCCGCCGAGCTTTATAACGCGCCGGCGTCCGACCGCCCCCGGCTGACCGGCAAGCGTGATGGGGGCGGCGCACCGCTCCTGCCGTCGGACGGGGAACTGTCCCCGCGCAGGATCGCCGACGCCATTGTGGCGCGCCTCGAGGCCCTGGGTGTTGTTGATGAAGCGCTCCGCGCCCGCCATGGGGCCCTCGTCGAAGCCACGGGAGCGGGCGGGGTAGCTGCCCCGGCGATCCAGAGGACGCCGGCGTTCTGCTCCGGCTGTCCCCATAACACCAGCACCAAACTGCCCGACGGGAGCATGGCGCTCGCCGGCATCGGCTGCCATACCATGGTCCTGTTCATGGGCGGCAGGCCGACCCTGCCGCCGACCCAGATGGGGGGCGAGGGGGCGAACTGGATCGGCGCCGCGCCGTTCACCGCC
>JAWLHD010000326.1:0-5281 GCA_041690555.1 Anaerohalosphaeraceae bacterium | reverse complement strand
CAGGAACAGGCACAGGGCATTGACCAGGTCAATCAGGCAGTCAGCCAGATGGACAAGGTCACACAGCAGAATGCCGCAAATGCTGAGGAATCTGCAAGTGCCAGCGAGCAACTGAGCGCTCAAGCCGAACAGTTGAATGAGATCGTGCAGGAGCTTTCTGCCCTTGTGCACGGCAGCGATTCTTCGAATGGTTACTCCCTCAAGTCGCGCCACAACCAGAATCGCCGTCCCGAACTGTCCAGATCGGACCAGGCTTTTCATCAGATTGCATCGGGTACAAAGGCCCACAAAACTGTCCGCAAGATGGAAAGGCAGACTATACCACTGAGCCCGCAGGAGCTTGACGAATTCAACAGTTGACCTGTTGATCGCTGATATGCCGCGTTTTCTTGATGCTGGATGGGCGCAATGCCCATCCAGCAATTGTAATTTCCACAGCTCCCCTCGACCTTCTTAGCCGCCCGACCCGCCGCCAGGTTCCCCCGATGACTTGCACGCAATACGCGCAGCGACTTCCTCCGGAGCGGGCAGGTTGTATTGCAAACCCGACCCGGAGCAATTGAACCATATACCGGGGGGATTGTTGCGATACAGCAGGCTGGCTGTCATGGCGAGATTCAGCTTGGCATCGTCGGGGTTGTTTTGAGGGCCAAACTCTTTGATTCTGCAGTTTGCTTCCCGCAGGAAGTTCTCCGTCTGGTCCAATGTGAATGGGCCCAGACAATGGATGTGTCCGCCCGCAATCAGGTAGCCGGCATAGCTCTGCACTTTCCGTCTTCCTTGCGGACCGACTATTTTGGCCCATCTGTCTATATGAAGGATTGCCAGATCGGCAAGGTCATGCGTCCACGCGTAATCGCTGCCATTGAGCATGTCCAGGGCTTCCAGCCGTTTCTTCATCACGGCCGCCTCCTCGAATTGTCTCCTTGCCGCGAATTCCAGCATTTGCCGCCGCAGGTCTTCCGCAAAGCGGAGGCGCACTTCCGCCCCCGATGCGGCGTTCTCGATCTGACGGCCATATTCCTGCCGACTGATACTTCCGACGCACGGGGCAGGGCAGGTTCCCATTTGTAGATACGGACACGTCGCGGCCTTGTCGGCAGAATCGATCAGGTCGGGCCTGCGGCACAGGGCAAAGGCCGCTTGCAGCAGGCTCGAATACCGACTCGCGGCCTTTCGCGTGGGGAATAAGCCGAAAAGTTTACGGCCTGGTGACGCCCCGGGCTTTTCGGTAATCGTGAAGTTGGGCCACTGAGCCGTCATATCTATTCCGACGAACCACATCTTCGGAAGTGAAATCATGGATTGCCATGAATCAGGCCAGATCACACGCACCGCCTGCAAATACCTCAGCGTCGTCTCATAATCGTTGTAGCAGCAACGATAATAGAGTGTGCCGACCAGGTGCGCAATACTGCCGCGTCTGCCCGGCTCGTCTGGGTTTTCACTGAACAGCCTGTGAGTGGCGGTACGGCGGATGTTGGCGGCGGTAAGCATCGAAATGCAGCGGTCCTCTGAATCCGCAAAGGCAGCGATACCCTTGCAGGTTGGGACAGGCTGCGGTGCCTGAGCCAATGTGCCGGCTGTCCGAACAGTCGTGTCGATCTGCAGACAGCCCTCAAACAGGTGGCCCAACATGGCCGACCTTTCACACTTTCATGCCGGATATAAAGGTGTCGAACGCCAAATTGCCGTTTACCACGCCCTGAACCCGGGCGCTGAACTGGCGGCTGCGGATCTTGCAGATGTGAGACAGTAAATACAGCCGGTTGCCTGGAACGACGGTATCACGGAACTTGGTGTGGTCGATGCCCGCGAAGCCGATGAAACCCTCGAGCCCATAGATACGCTTCATGAAGAAACTCGATAGTTGGGCGGCCGCTTCGATCATAATGACTCCCGGCATGATCGGCCTGCCGGGGATATGTCCACGGACCCAGAATTCCTGATCAGTCACATCCTTGTAGCCAAGGCATAACAGTTTGTCCAGATCGTGCCAGATTATGCCGTCAAGCTGAGCCATCTCATAAGATTGCGGATTAACTTCAGCTATGTCCTGGCGAGTGTACTCGATGGTGTCAAGGTCGATCCCGGACAAATCAAACAACAATGACGGCGGCATGGGACTCCTTCTTGGGAATAGAAACACTGCACACCAGCTTTCGGCGCATCGCCTCCAGCGCCGCATACAATCCAAAGCTGGTGTGCGGTCTTGTTACTTAATCCGTCGTTCTGATCTCAAGCACGCGGTTGCGGACAAGCTGGGCGGCCTGCTTGATCTGCTGCATTTGCTTGCGAACCCGCGTTCCGGCGGCCTTGTTGCCTCCTTCTGCCTTGTTAATGTCGGTTTCGATCTCAGCTACCAGTGCCTTGAGGTTTTCGTATTCCTGCATTAATACAGTCCTCCAAAGAAGAGTACTATTGTCGTTGATTTTTGTAAGACTTTACTTTTCCAAAAAACGGTTGTCAAGCTCATGGAAACAGTTTTTTCGTCAATTCAGCCACACGACGTCCGCGCCTCTCGCACTGCCGCAGAACGCGTTCGTCGGGCTTGCCGATAGACACCGGCCCATAGTGGTCGCCCTGCGGATCGCCTTGGACAACCATGCCGTGTATAAGCATGGTCTCAATTATGCTCAGCACAGTCGTCTCGTTGCCGCCGCCAATGTTCGAAGAGCTGCTGAAAGCCGCGGCGACTTTGCCGTCCAGTTTACCGTGCCGTGCCACCGATTCATCAAAGAATGATGCTACGACACCGGCCATGCGGCCGTAATACGTGGGGGAGCCGACAACTATCGCGTCGGCGGCCTGCAATTCATCAAGGCTTAAATCCTCAATGCTCTTGCACTTTGTCGGCAGGTCGGCGGCACTCATCGCATCGGCAATGGCCTTGGCCATCTGCTTCGTGTTGCCGCTTCGGGAGTAATAGGTTACCAATCCAGTTGCCATTACTGCTCTCTTTCACGATCCTTCTGTAACGGGTGTATATTCTTGCTGAAACTTTTGGGCGTTTCAATCACAAAAACGCTGTTTTTCAAATTTTTGTTCACCGCCGCATTCAAAAACTGTATGTCGTACACGTCTTCCTGGGTGGATCGCGTTACGATCCGAAGGGGCAGCCAGCTGCGCCCGTCGATGGAAAAATCGATGTCCCGATAGTCATCCTTGTACACCGAATCGCGTTTCACCTTCAGATGAAGCTGTATCGGCTTGCTCGGATCGGTGGGCTGATCTTTGATGCTGATGTCAAACTGCTGCCGGAGAGTCTCGGTCGAAGAAAACCCAACGATGGGAAAATTATGGCTGATATACTCGAATACGTCCTGGGGATCATCCTCCTGTGCCTGCTGGTAAAGATCAATAGTCTGAAGCTCGTGATCCACCTTCGTCAGCCACACCCCGTCGAACAGAAACTGCTCCAAACGTTTGCGCTCGCGTCCGTCGTCCTGCTGGATGGTGTTGAAATTCACCCGCAAACGCGATTTGTCACCGTCTTTCTGGTAGTAAATGAAGCCCTTGCGCAACGTGCGGGAATCGAGAAGATCGGGTTCCTGGATAAACAGGTACTCAATCTCAGCCTGGTACGACTTGATGTCCCTGGTTCGCTGGCGAAGTTTGGCAAGTATCTCGTCGAGTGTGAGCGTACCCGCCGGCTTATCCTGCGGCGCCGTCGCAACACACTCCTCCACCGCACCCGAAACCGGAAGCGTCGATACCGCCGCCTCTGTGTCCTGCACCTGACATGCTGACAGCGCCAAAGTAAACATGATCGTCATCAGGGTTCTGAGCATGGGTCATCCTTTCGCATTACGCCCGATATTGTCGACGATATCGAGCACCTCGTCAAGCGAGGTTATCACATAATCGGCATATTCAACGTAATTCTGTGCTTTCGGCGTGTTTTTCAAGAGCACGGCGATGGCTTCTGCAGCTTTGGCACTGAGAAGGTCATATAGAAAGTCGCCTACTACAAGCGTCTGGAAAGGCGCACACCCAAACCGGCGGCATAATTCCAGAACCCCGAAGGCATCCGGCTTGACCGGCCCGTCCTGGCGGTCCACAATCGCATCGAATCGAAGGTTGTGCTTGCCCGCGACCGCCTCGGCGTTGATCCGTGTGTTGCGCGTCAGCACGCCGACATTAATACCCGCCTTCTGCAGCGCTGCAATGGTTGTCTCCGCACCGTCATTAAGCTCCGACTCCATGACCGCTCGCGTCTCGTGCCTCAGCAGGACCTCTTCGGCACAAGCCCTTTGTGCAGGCGTCATGCGATCCATCAACTCCAGAATTGGACCTGCCTCAGGAGACACCCCGATTTCCTGCCGAATGAGGTCGAAATCAAGGAAAGGTCTTGTGATCGTGCCATCCAGGTCAAAAATAACGGTTTTTATCGCCATGTGGTCTGCCTCGGTCTTTGTGGAGCAGTTCCAGAAGATATCGGCCGGCCTGTGTAAGGACCTTGTCTTTGCGTACAATTACGCCCGTCGGCCTGTAGAAGTTCTCGTTCAGGAGCGGCATGGCCTTTAATGTTCCTGCCGTCAATTCCGAACGAATCGTCGGTTCAGGAAGTATGCTCAGCCCCGCGTTTATCTCGACCGCACGCTTGATCGTTTCTGTATTGTCGAATTCCATCGCTATTCGCACCGTAACGCCATAACGGGCAAGTATCCCATTAATCAGCGTCCTGGTCGGCACGTCCTTTTCGAACGCAATGAAATCCATGCTCTGCAGCTCATGGACATCAATCACCGGGCGCCCGGCCAGCGCATGATCAGGACTGCATACCAGAAGCAGACGCTCGTTCTCAAACGGAAAAACGTCAATGTTCTTGTCCATGCGGGGCATAGCCACAAGTCCGATATCAACAACACCGCGCAGCACATGGTCATAGATCTGAGGCCCGCTGTAGTAATCCACCGCAAGGTTTATCTTGGGGTACATTTCCATGAATTTCTTGACATAGGGCTGGAGCGTGTACATGCCGATACTGAAGATCGCCGCCAGTTTAATACGGGCGCCCGAACGAGTCTGCACCGCCAATTCGCTGTTAAGACGCTCATATCGTTCGATTATGTCACGGCAAGCCCGATAAAACATTTCACCGGCCGCGGTAAGTGCCAGCGGGCGCCGTTTGCGATTGATCAGTTGGCAGCGGTGAGCCATCTCAAGCTGAGCGATCTGCTGCGATACAGCGGATTGGCTTATACCATGTTTCTCAGCGGCTCTGGAGAAGTTCTGAAGCTCCGCAAGATCGCAGAACAATCGCATCGTGTCGATGTGC
>JAWLHD010000325.1:0-5321 GCA_041690555.1 Anaerohalosphaeraceae bacterium | reverse complement strand
GATCCTGATGCGATGTTTGTCGGCGTCAAGGCGGGCTACAACCAGGTGAACCACGGGCATCTTGATCTCGGTAATTTCGAATTGGACGCATTAGGCGAGCGCTGGGCGCGCGATCTGGGCAGCGATGACTACAACATGCCCGGCTACTGGTCCGGCGGCAGGGGGGGCAGGAGGTGGTCTTATTACCGTCTCAATTCCGAAAGCCACAACATCTGCATGCTCAACGGCGAGCAGCAGGATCCGTTGGCAAGGTCGAAATTTACACAGATCAAGGTTGGCGAAAAGTCGCCGTCTGTGCTGGTGGACCTGACGCAGGCGTATGAGCCTCATGCCGAGCGGTCAAGTCGCGGCGTGGCGATGATCGAAGGCCGCCGTGCGGTTATAGTCCAGGATGAGTTCAAGATCGAGAAGCCATGCGACATAGTGTGGGGCATGACGACCGACGCACAAATCAACATCGAGGACCCACGATCAGCAGTCTTGCAGATCGGCGACGAAAAGCTGATCGCAAGGATCCTTTCACCAGCCAACGCAGGTTTCAGTGTCACTTCGGCGGAGCAGGAACCTCCCCAGAAAAAGAATGCGGGCGTGCGAAGATTGACTATCGAAATGCCGAAGGTATCAGGAGAGGTGCGGATCGCAGTGTTGTTTTCGCCGGTATGGAAAGACGGCCAGGTGAAGACCGCTTCGGTAGAACCGCTGGCTAACTGGTGAAACAATACTGATACGCTGTCCGTAGTGCTGATTAATTGGCGTACGATACAAGGACGACGACGTGAACAAGAATTCGGAAGCATTTCTTTGTGAGCTGCTGGAGGCGCCGAGCCCGTCGGGCTTCGAGCAGCCTGCCGCCAAGGTGTTTCGCAAGCGGCTGGAAGGGCGGGTCGACGAACTCATCGCCGACGTGCACGGCAACACCATCGCGGTTATCAACCCCAAGGCGAAGTTCAAGTTCATGATCAGCGGGCATATCGACGAGATCGGCCTGATGATCACGCACATCGACGACAAGGGGTATATCTATACCGATCAGATCGGCGGCATGGATCCGGCCCTGCTGATCGGCCAGCGTGTCAAGGTGATGGGCGCCAACGGTCCGGTCCTGGGTGTGATAGGGCGAAAAGCCATCCACCAGATGAAGCCGGATGAGCGCAAGAAAAACGTCGAGATGGAGAATATCTGGGTTGATATCGGGGTCGACTCGCGCAAAGACGCACAGAAGCACGTCGCCGTCGGCGATCCGATCGTGATCGACGTCGCTTGCCGCAGGCTCTACGGCGACAAGATAGCTTCGCGTGCCATGGATGATAAGGCCGGGGCCTTTGTCGTTGCCGAAGTGATGCGCGCACTTTCGCGACGCGCACTAAAGATAAGCGTCATCGGTGTCGCCACCGTCCAGGAAGAGATCGGGCTGCGCGGCGCGATCACGTCGGCGTACCGCGTGCATCCGGACGCGGGGATTGCCATCGACGTCGGTTTTGCAAGCGACCATCCGGAAACCGACCCGAAAAAGATGGGCGAGGTCAAGCTCGGCGGCGGGCCCAACCTGCATCGAGGCGCCAACGTCAACCCTGTGCTGGAGAGGGAACTTGCCAAGACCGCCAAACGACTGGGCATTCCATGCCAGGTTACAGCCAGCCCGCGCGGAACGGGAACAGATGCCAATGCCATGCAGCTATCGCGAGGCGGCGCGGCGACGGCTTTGATCAGCATTCCGCTGCGCTACATGCATACACCAGTGGAGCTGCTTTCGCTCAAGGACCTGGATGCATGTGTGAAGCTGCTCACGGAATTCCTCGCCGAGCATCCGGCAGGTCGCGACTACCGGCCATGAGCCGTATGAACAACTGACGCACATCCTTATCGAAGCAGGATATAGACTGAAATTGCCACAATCAGCACTGTAAATGCGGAAGGGGCGAGCAGTCGAGATATGATTCGGGGCAGCGGTATCTGAAAGTAGCCGGCCGACAACGGCAGGCACAAGTGCACAGGGGTAAGCAGCAGCCCAAACAGCAGGCCTGAAAACGCCAATGTCTCCAACGGCATTTTTGCATCCGCTCCCGTGCCGATGAACGCAGCCAGGAATGGAAAGGTCATTGCGACGCTCGGCATCGTTACGCCGGACAGGAAGCCGACGATGAAGGGCAGCAGGAAGATGATCAACGGGGGCGGCATGTTGACCTCCTGAAAGAAGACCACCACCTCGCTTATGGCGTCGGCGGCCTGGAGATTCAGCTTGAAGAATAGTGCTGAGAATACGAGCAAGACCATTTCAGGCTCGTTGGCTGCCTTAAAAAGCGTGCCCCATTTCTGACGCGGCACCCTGTGCAGGACCAGAAGCACCACTATTGATATTGCGATACCGCCGGCGGGGGGGACATCGAATAACGCATAGATTGTGGCTGTAAGCGCGATCGGCCAGAAGGCGCCAAGCAAATCGCCGACGTGGTGGTGTATGCGGCGACCGACGGGAAGGGCGTTTTCAGCCCTGGCAGGCATGTCCCGCAGCAGGAGAAATACGATGCCGGCGACTATTCCGACCAGTGCAATGATGAGGTTGTAGCGAATGATCGCAAACGCAGAGACCCCGAGTATGCCCTGCACGAGCGGTATCGCAGGGAAGAGCGGCCATACCGGCTCCCACTGGTGGCGAAAGTAGAAATTGATTGCGGCCAGACGGCTGCGCTCAAGGCCGATACTGTCGCCGAGGTCTCGAACCATCGGCGCCGAGAGCATTATGCCGCCGGGCGTCGGCAGCATGCCCATGAGCAGGGGCAGGCCTGCCAGTGCTGCGCGGCGGCTTCGGAACAGGCCGTACATGGCGACAATCAGGCGCTGCGATATACCCGTTGACTGCATGATGGCGCCGAGCACATTGACACCGAGCAGCAGGGCGGTAAGCGATACAAACAGATAAGGCGTCGTTTGCGTGAGGCCGACAGAAGGATCGCGGAACTCCAGGACGAGGGCTGCGAGCATGGCGCGCGGCCCAACTCGCAGCAGCACCGCCAGCGTGATCGCCGAGCACAGCATCGCCCGGCCCACGCGGACGCGCCGGTGAAGCAACACTACAAGCAGGCCAAGAGCCAGTGCCATTGCAATAAGCGCATGCATGTACCAACACCTTATTAATACCTTATTACTATAGATCGGCTGGAAAACGCTGGACCGGTCTTTGAGGCAGGCGGAGAATTGTATCTCGACTCCGGAGTACAGTCAACCGGCAGCAAAAAGCTTCGCGTCAATCGTTGGCTGCAACATCGCCGCCGTCGTTGAGCTTTTCATACTCCTGTACGATCTCGATAAGCCGTCGGAGTTTTTCCCGGCCCTCGCTGCTCGCTTCGAGTCCAATAAACTCCACCCCAATATGGACTTGTTCGGGTCCGGCATTGGCCGCAAGGTGCTTGACCTGCGCCTCAAGAAGGACCGGCTTCTGGTGAGGCAATGGGGTGAACTGCAGGCCGACAAGCTGACTGGGCCGAAAATTTGCGCCTTGGTCGGCGCTGATGGCAATCTGCATACCACCGGCCGACAGGTCAAGCAGGCGACCCTGCCAGTAATTATCAAGCGGCGCCTCGGTGGCGCTATCCAGATAGCCGCGATGCCAGAAGAGGACCTGGACCTTGAGATTACCGGGTGCGGCAACCCGAGAAAATGCCCGGCGATGGACACATTCAATCTTGTCGGGCAGCTCAAGCAGGACTTTGCCTTTGCATGTGCCGTGGGGTACCGATTCGAGCCCTATGACGATGCTCTCGAAGATGTGCTTAGTGAATTCCTGCTGGACAGACATACCAACCGGTTGGTTGATCTGTATATCAACAGGCATTTTCTTTTCGTTGGGCTGGATTTCGATCTGCACGGCGCTGGGTGTGACGGCCAGAAATATAACGTCGCAGACGTGCCATTTTCCGGACGTAAGATGTGTCATGACGCCTGCGGTCTTCTTATCAATGAAGTCGCGTATTGCGTCTGTAAGGTCCTGTCCAGTAAGGACTTCTGGCTCTTTCATTGGCTTGCCGGCCTCTTTTCCAGGCTGCTGTCAGGTCCGGGCCCGGTCTGTCCACACTCTGGCAGGCCGGCAAGTGATTAAATCGACATATACGGCGTTCATCTTGAGATAATCAGACCCTTTAAGTTTATCTGTCTTTCCCCTTCCGGTGATAAGCGGCGGTCGGGGGGCAAGTCGTCAGATTTAGGATTCACCCTTTCTGCTCACAGAGACTCAAGGATCACCTCAAGACGCCCATAGACAGGCAGCAGGAGGGGTGTTATTCGGCAACCCTTACATGCCCAATGAAAGAGCCGTGCCTGTTGGGCGGGATCGATATCATTGGGGGTGTAAGGGTTTGTGATGTACTCTTCAACGCAGCATGGCGGATAACCGAACAGAAATCCTTCGAGCTGCAAGGTTTCCGGGGCTTTGTCGAGAGGCATGCCGTCCCACCTGCTGACATAGAGCTCGACATAGGCGTGTGATTTGCTGAAAAGCGTCTCCGTGACCTGTGCGCCGTTTGCAACTGTGCGGCGGACCTGCGACACGTGCAGCCCGAGCCTGCGGAGGCAGTCAATCAACGTGGCGTCGAGAGCTTTCTCCCATCGGCTTGCCGGCTTGATTCCGGAGATGGTAAGCATTGCCAGAAACGCCAACTGGCAATCCGCCTGCTTCAAAAACCGCAATGTACCCAGTGGTATGCTGAGGCCATCATATATGCGTACAGTTTCTTCGCAGTTCAATGCTTGCGCTCCGTCAGCATGGCAGTTCGGCATTCTAAGGATGGGTGTCGGCAAGCCACTGCCATGCCATTTCAGCGAGGTCTTGCAGATTGACCACGCAATCCTTGTTGAGATCGGCGGGACGATATATCGTGCCGAGGTCGCCACATTCTGTGGGGATGTTCAGGATCCTGAGCAAGGTGACGACGTCGATTCTTCCACGGCCGTGAACGCTGCCGCTGTACTCAAAAGAACCATGCTGCAGGTAGTGAACGACGATGTCCGGTATGTTCAATGAGAGGTTCAAACGGGGGTTATGCACCTCCCAATAGCCCATGTTAACATTCTGGCCGCATATCTCGCATTGTTCGAGGCCTCTCATGAAGCAGTTTATCTTGTACGGCCTGTCCAGGCCTGGCTGTGGAGTTTCGTAGACGGGCAGGGAGTCCAGAACTCTCTTGCATTGCATGGCGAGATCAACGCCGTCGGGGATCAGGTTTTGATTCTGGTCGGGATCGTTCATGTTCAGACGTGCGGCAATCTCCTCAGAATCGCTTAATCCGTCGCGGTCAGTATCGTTGTTTTTCAGCGGCAGTTCGTGT
>JAWLHD010000324.1:0-5324 GCA_041690555.1 Anaerohalosphaeraceae bacterium | reverse complement strand
CCCAAAGAAATCATTACTTTCACGACCAGATCCAACATGCCAACCAGCAAATCGGACCCGCCGCCCCCCTGTCTTGAGAAATCCCGTCACCCGACAGTTTTCGCGGTTCCAGGTAAGGGGTACATCAGCGACCCGGTTGGCAAGGCCAGGTCGGTGCAGATGAGCGATGAAGGCTGCTCCCGGGCACAGAGGCTGTTCCAGGAGTTTTTTGCAAAAGCGTGATCACGGCGGAATGTTCGAGCTTCAAGGGACGGCTTATGCGGGTTGACAGGACAAAGGTGCGGCTGCTGAGGCCCGCCGAGCAGGGCCCGCCGGAGAAGAGCGTGCAGATGACCCCGGAGGAGGCCATTGCGCTGGTCGAGAAGTGGACGCTGTAGATTTTCTCAAAGTATAATGTTCAACATGTTGTCTCTATCGAAAACCTGAAGCGCTTATAACGTTTGCGATTGAGCGACGACCGGCCTGTTCTACGGAGTTCAATATTCATTTGTTTCTTCAACAGGCTCTCTGCAAACAACAACCCCCTTCCGGACTTACTCCGGAAGGGGATCGTTTCCCACATTAGCTTAACGAACTACTTTCCCGCCGACTTCTTCGTCTTCTTCGTAACTTTTTTCGAACCGCGTCTGGCTGTTTTCTGCCCCAGTTCCATCCCTGTTGCACCTGTCAATTGACCAGCAGAAGAAGAATGTCTATATAAATATCCCTTACCCCTTCCAGCACTATAGAAGCAGTCGTACTTGTGCAAGTATTGCTTCACTGTGCCAGTACTCAAACTGGTCTTTTTGGCGATTTCTTCAATCTGCATGGGCCTGTCACTGCTCATGACCTTGCAAAGGTTCTCAGGGGCTGAATTGGGCTTCGGGTGGCTTTCCTTAGCACCCTTTCCCGCCTTTCCTTTCGGTCTTCCTCTTCCACCCATTTTCTTTCCCTCTTGAAGCAGGGAACTTAGAGCCTCTAATTGCACGGACAATTGCTGTTGTGCCTTTTGTACCTTCTCCACCTGTGCCTTCAGACTGTTCTTCAACTGCGCGGCTTCCTGCCCCTGCTCGACGAGAGCTTGTAGGGCGCCTATATCAATTTGTTTCTTTACCATTGTTTAATCCCCAAAAAAAGGTTAGCTGATTTACATTGATGTATTATTTATCGCCTGAATGGCAGAGTGTGTCAAACAAAATAATCTTGGATTAGTTTTAAAGTACAGCAAGAATGGGTCCTGATAATTACTCGCACTCTATACTACAATCCATCATCTTCTTGTTTTTTGTACATCATTTTCGTTTTCTGTTGCAGTAAACGCCCGCAATACAAGAGGTTACATGCCAATCTCGGCAAAGCCAACTTCTGACTATAAAAAGTTATAATTCGTGCGCATTTGTGTGAATTCGTGGCTTTGGTTGCGGCTGCGCCTCGCTTAGGGAAACCGTTGCTGTTTAATGCCAGAATTATAAGAAAACCATTAACACCGTATCTCGGCCGACGCACCTTACAAGCATCAGGGCCCGTACTTGAGCGTCCACACCTCCAACCCTCCGGATCAGGTGGTTTGCTGTCATATTATACCCAACTCCGCCCTTGACATGTACTGCCCAAGCGGCGAAAATATCCCTCAACGTATTGCTCAACGCAAATCGAAAATGAAGCAGTCTTAACCGCTTCATAATGACTCAATACAAAAGGAAATGCATCTATGCCGACTTATCAGTACCTTTGTGGCGGCTGCGGCCACGAGTTCGACCAGTTTCAATCTATCAGCGCAAAACCACTCCGCAAATGCCCCGCCTGTGGCAAGCTCCAGCTAAACAGACTAATCGGGACCGGCAGCGGAATCATCTTCAAGGGCAGCGGCTTCTACCAGACCGATTACCGCTCAGAAAACTACAAAAACAGCGAAAAAAAAGCAAAACCAGCCGCCGAATCCAAAAATTCTGAAAAAAAAGACGCCAAAAGCACCCCCTCGGAGCCTCAAAAAGCCAAAAACAGCAACTCCCCCGCACAAAAAGAGCCCTCCTGAGCACCAAAAACCCACCAAATCACCCCGTTGCCACCACCAAAACGGGTCCCATATTTGATTTTGCACGCAAATTCATGTACCATTAAATCGGTCTCAGGGCCAAATGGGGGACAATCTGTTACTCTTTTAAGGAGGCTGCAAAGATGAAAAGCCCGCTGGCAATCTGTTTAACGGCGTTTTTGGCAATATGTGCCTGCGCCCAGGCCGCAACCGTCCTCCACTACAACTTCGAGGACGGCACCCCAAACACACCAATGAACAACTACCCCGAAACACAACAAAACGGCGCCATAGGCACGGCCGACCTGTCCGGAAACGGCTACCACATGCACGCATGGGACGATTATTGGGGTCCCATGTTTTCACAACTCCGGCAGACGCCCACAGGCGTTGGTCTCAGTGCCATGCATGATGGCCACAGGGACGGCTACACCCTCGCTGACGGTATTCGCTTATGGAGTCCGAGCAGGTGGACGATCGAGCTGTCCTTCAAACTGGACAGCGTCTCCGGATGGCTTACGCTGATCGGCAGAGATGGAGCCGCGCAATATAATGGTCAGGATATCGATGCCGCCGCAGCCTTCTACATCCAGAAGAGCGGCGACAACGGCGCGATTCGCGTCAATTTCGCAACTGTAAGCGGAGAGCGGATCTGGGTGGATTCATCGCTGTTTCCCGTCCCGGGACAGTGGTACCATTTCGCCGTCGTGGTTGACGGCGACCGCATCGACATGTACGCCGATTATCTGGACGGTAACGGATTTCAGGAAGCCGGCACACACATGCTGACGCCCGGAATCGACCATTCTCTGCTGCCGACCGGCAACTGGACTTTCGGTCGCGGATGGTTTGGAGGCAACTTTGTCGATCATATCGCCGGCAACCTTGACGACATCCGTTTCAGCAACGTACCGTTGACCCCGGATCAGTTCCTGCACAGCCTGTACGCCCATCAGCCTGATCCGGTACAAAACGCCGAAACGGTTCCGACGTCTCAAAGCACCCTCTCGTGGATAAACCGCGACGGCGTAGATGTTTGCGAGGTCTACTTCGGAAAGAATACGAGCGAGCCCAATGCTCTTTCCTACAAGAACGTTCTCACACTGATTGAGACGATCCAGAGTCCGCCGAAGGAGTGCACCATTGACATTCCGACGACACTGGCCGAGGGCGATGTTTGTTACTGGGTGGTCGACAGCTACCGCGGGCTTGCACCGCCGGCCGAGCCGAACCTGCCGGGCATTATCTGGACATTCACCGTTCACGATCTCATCCCGCCTGTCATCAGAAGCCAGCCGCGCGACGCAGCCGCGGCCCAGGGTCAGACCGCCACCTTCAGCATCACAGCCGAGGATATCACCGGTGGTATTGTCCAGTATCAGTGGTTCAAGGTCGTACCCGAAGGCGATGATATGCCTATGACCGAACTCGGTCCTGACAAAGACACACTCGTCATCAGCAACGTTCAGATCAGTGATGAAGGTCATTACTACTGCCGCGTAAGCAACGATGCGGGAGTTGTCGATTCAACGGCCGCCATGCTTGTAATTCAATTCGGCCTCATCCACCGCTACAGCTTCACCAATGATCCCAACGATTCAGTCGGCACGGCAGACGGCGTCCTGATCAACCGAACCGGCAACGCCCGTTTCGAGAACGGTCAGCTTGTATTGGGCAACTGGTGGCACTGGTCCAACGACAATAACGGCGACTACGTCGACCTGCCAAACGGCATGATCTCCGCACTCGGACCGCAGGCCACATTTGAGGTCTGGGTGACAACAACCGTGGCAAACGCAAACTGGTCGCGCATTATGGACTTCGGGACGTCCGACGGCGGCGAAGATGCCTCGCCCGGCGCAGGCGGCACGGCGTTTATCTTCCTCACCAGCCGCGGCGATGATAACGGTCGACTGGTCCCGCTCTTCGAGTATGTCAGACCAAGCCCGCGCGAGCCTCGCCGCATCGTAGATCCCATCAACCATTGGATGCAGCCCGGAGAAGAGGTATACTACGCGATAGTCTGGGATGAGATCTCAAACAAGGTAAGGCTTTATCAGGACGGCCGCCTGCTCGGCGAAAACGACCTCCACTTCAAGCTGGCCGATCTGACCGACGTCAACAACTGGCTGGGCAGAGCCCAATGGAACGATCCCCTGTTCATGGGCAGCTACAACGAGTTCCGTATTTGGGACACGGCTCTAACCGAAGAAACCATCCAGGCTCACTCCCAGGCCGGACCCGATACTCCCCATCCGGCTGACGCATGCATGGATCGCCCCGCTGGGGATATAACGGGTGACTGCAAGGTCGACCTCGAAGATCTCGCAGTGATGAGCCTTCAATGGCTCACATCAGGTCTGGCTTCAGACCTCGGCATCGACATCTAACCCGCAAAAACCGCACTGCAAGGCCCGCGCAGCGTATGCAGCGCGGGCCTTTTTCCTGCGCGCGTTCAGCTTATTACCTCGACCGGCAGATTGTGCTCCTTCCAGCCCTCGAAACCCCCCTCAAGCTCCATCACCGGGTAACCCTGCTCCGTGAATTCCAACGCAGCCGATGCGGCGAGATGGCAGTCCTCGCTGTAACAGTAAACGACGTTTACCGCTTCGCGGCTCAGACCCGAGCAGGTCTGCCACTGACCCTTCGGCAGACTGATCGATCCGGGAATATGCTCTTTTTCATAATCCGCCCGGGAGCGTACGTCCACTATGTTGATGTTCTCACCGCCTTTGATCATCTGATCCAACTCTACGGGACCAGTAGTAAACTCCATTTTGGCCTTGAAGTACTTATGTGCTTTTCTCGGACTTACGATGGTCATGGCTAACCCCTTCAAACGAAGATGCTCACGTATTGTTATTTTACTATACGTTTGGCGCCGCCAAAGGATTTGACCGCAATAACAGTCAACGCGCCGACCGATAGCCTCCCGTCGACGCACCCCCAATGAAGCTGTACGACGGCCGGCGCCGCCGCAGTAGCGATCCTCAACTCTTAATCGGCAAAGGCCGCGTCCAGCGTTATGATATCCCCGGCCTGTGCGCCGGAGACGGTGATCAATACGTCCGTGCGACCGGGCGCCGAAAACCGCAGTGTATGCGTACCCGGTTCGACTTCCATGACTGCGTACCATCCGCTGCCGTCGCTGTATGTCGCCGTCGAAGGGCGACCGTTGAGCATCACTTTGGCATGGTCCACGGGCATACCGGCTGCGGTTACCGCACCCTCGATTATCACGGTCTCAGGGCGAACCTTCCAAGCCTGCATCGGCGGATCGACCCACGTGCCAAACACCTGCGCCTTCATC
>JAWLHD010000323.1:0-5365 GCA_041690555.1 Anaerohalosphaeraceae bacterium | reverse complement strand
CGCCGGTTTAATGGCAGCATCCTTACGGGCCGTTCCAATATCACGATCCTGCTTGGCGAACTGTCAGTAATTCGTCAAAGGTACGAAGCCCTTCGATTGGACAATATCCTGGCCCTTCTCACTGAGATAGAAGGTCACAAAGGCATGCACGATAGAACCGAGCTGAGGATAGCCGTTAGTGAATAGGAACAACGGCCGGCTGACCGGGTAGATGCCCTTGGCAATCGTAGATCGGTTTGGCTGTACCCCGTCGATCCTTAATGCCCTGACTTTGTTATCGACAAAACCAAGCCCAATGTAGGCAATGGCCCCTTGCGTAGTGCTCACGCGTGCGTGAGCCTGAGGATTGGAGCTGACGTATTCAACGCCGGAGGCCATCTTCTCCTTTTTCATAACCATCTCGTGAAAGGTCTCGTAGGTCCCGGACGAAGTGTCTCGGCTGATCGGGACTACCGGTATATTAGGCCCGCCTACCTGACTCCAGTTTGTAACCTCACCCTTGTATATGCTGCGGACCTGCGCCGCAGTCAGTTCCTGCACCGGATTCGACGGATGTACTATGATGCAGACACCGTCCATGCCGACAACGTGGGCAACAGGGAAAACATTGTTCACAACGGCCTTTTTGAACTCGATCTCCTTCATGAAACGGCTCATCATCGCCACTTGACAACGCCCGTCAACCAGCGCCGCGGCGCCATCGCCGCTGCCGGTTTTGCTGACAGTTATTGAAACGCCCGGATACATGCTTTTGAACGCTTCGGCGAATGCATCGCCGATCGGACCAACCGTAGTCGAGCCCTCGATTGTCAGCGAGCTGTCCGCGCCGATGACACGCGAGGCCCCCAGAAGAGTCAAACCCGTAAACGTGCTGCATAACAATACCCCAAGAAACGTCCGCGATCTGCTCTGTTCGTCATTGCGCATGGTTTTCCTTTCATAAAAAAGTTGATTTGTTCGTTCCAATCGTCCTGCTGCCAAAGATTACGGTCCTAATGTTGCCATTGCGTTAGCGGACGATTAGAAGTGCGCAATAAAGTCCCATGAGAGCTCAAATTGATCCCCGCCACATCCGCTGCTACCTGATTTCGACCATCGGCACGAAGCGAACAGGCATGAGCATTCTTTTTGAAATTACCCCGTTCTCCCCCTTTGTGACGAGGACAAGCTGCTGAACGCTGGATACGCTGCCAACGGGTATAACCATCCGTCCGGTAGGTTTCAACTGCTCAATCAGAGCTTCTGGGATGTCGTCGGGAGCACAAGTGACTATTATGGCGTCGAAGGGCGCATGTTCCGCCCAGCCTGCATAGCCATCGCCGATGCGGGCGGAAATGGTCGTGTAACCATGACGCGCAAAACTTTGCTGAGCCTGCCGACCAAGCGCTGCGACGATCTCGATGGTGTAAACGTTCGGCGTGAACTCATTCAAAATAGCCGCCTGGTATCCGGATCCTGTGCCTATTTCAAGCACTTTAGAGTCGGCATCGAGTTCGAGAACCCACGTCATATAGGCGACGATAAACGGCTGTGAAATCGTCTGGCCGTGTCCGATAGGCAGCGGACGGTCCGCGTATGCCCAAGGCTGCTCCGGCTCGTTGACAAACCAGTGACGCGGAACCTGCTCCATCGCTTCCAGTACCCGGGGATCGTCAATGCCGTACTCCGCCAAAGTCCGGACCATGCGCCGCCGCTCCGATAGCCGATCCTCCGAACGTGGTCTCGGCCAGGTCCGATCCTGTGCCATTGTGTCCGCCTGAGAGTATGCAGCCTCTTCCGAGGCATCCGCCCTCAGCGATGCGCCCGCTGGATGTGACTTCTCGCAGCCCGCTGCCAGCACGGCGGCGATCAAGCCCCCGAACAGCCCGCCTCTTAACCCCCTCATACAATTAAACCGCGCAGCCATTGAATACCCCTTCTTATCCAACTCCAATTATACGCCTGCACACGTGCCCGGAGAACCGTAATCCGTGAACTTTCGGCTTTTTTTGTTGATGCAGGCCGGGCGTTTCTGTTAGGTATTGGAAAATACCGTTAACCATGACTCTTCAGCGGAGAATATATACATGGAATGCAAGAAGGAAAAAAACCTCAAAAACTGCACATGCACATACACCAGTTGCGGCAAGCGCGGTGTCTGCTGCGATTGCATCAGTTATCACCTTGCCAGTCGACAGCTTCCGGGCTGCTGCTTTCCGCCGGAAGCCGAGAAGACATACGACCGCAGCTTCGAGGCGTTTGCCCGAGCCTGGAAGCTGTAGCTCGCCGCCGTGTGCTACCGCGCCGTCTTCAGTACGTCGTCCGGTGCGCAAAGACAGCCCGCCGGAAGTTGCCGCAGAATCTGCTGACAGAATGAATCGGCGGCAATTGACGACGGATCGTGTGCATCCGACCCGTAAACGATCTTGACGCCGGCGTCAATCGCGATCTCATAGATGCGATACCGTTGGCTGCGATAGAAGTCGCTGAGTCGCTGACCGGTCAGTTCGTTGAGCTCCCAGGCCACGTCGTTGGCGGCCGCACATTCCGCCGCCTCCGCGTAGATTGCCAGTATATCCTCGAAGTACACGTCCAGATCGACCGCTGTGCCGACCAGCCTGCCCGGGTGCGCCAGAGTGTCAACCCCGGGATTGGTCAGTATCCCCAGCAGGGAGCTGCGCCACAGCTTCAGAAACTTCTCGGGCGAAAACGGACAGTCTTCAGGCCGATGCGGATAACTGCCCGCTGTAGGCACGTAGTGAAATCCCGCAATCACATAATCAAGCCCGTCCAGCCGGTCCGTCACCAGACGCCCGTCTGCATAACCGCCGTCAACGTCGACTTCCGCACCGATAATCACGCGACATCGCACCCGGCAGCGCGCAGCCTCCATGGCGATCTGCTCGATGATTGCAATGTCCTCACGCCGAAAAACGTGGTCGGTAATTGCAATCGTCTCCAGCCCCAGCTCGTCGGCCCGCCGCACTATTGCCTCGACGCTCATGCCCGAGGCATGACCGCAGTAGTCCGTGTGGATGTGCATGTCATACTTCATTGGCATCAGTTGTACTGCTCCTCCGTGCCGCGGCACGCCGAATACTGAATATAAGGTATACTCCGCCCGCACATGACAGGGCGTAGCCGGTCCACGACCATGACAAGATCGCCTGCTTTCCGAAATAATCGGCCAGTGGAGCAAGTCCCACGAGCACCAGGCTGGTTATGCCCCACGTGCCGCCTACCATCAGGCCCATTCGTCGACCCAGCCCCGGCCCATACGCGCCGCGAGCAATGGAAACCATCAGCGGGAAAGAACCGAACCCGCAGAAACTTGCCGCAAAAACCAGCCATACCGCCCAAGGGTATTCCACAACCGCCGCGTATACCGCCAGCAGCGGCGCAGCCAGAAGCACCGAAACAACCGCACACCCGATGTTATGAAAACGACGCGCCAGAGTCGCCCAGAAAAACGAACCGACCCCCGCACCCAATGAAAACATCATGACCGCGTAGCCGCCGAATGTCAGCTCGAAACCAAGCTCCTTGAGCCGAAGAGGCACTATCCAGACTATCGTCGAAGTCGATATGCCCGCCAGTGTCGCCATCGCCATCACCGGCCAGAACGGCAGACGAGCCTCATCGCCGCCGCTCGCACCCCGACGCGACGCCAAACGCGGCTCAACCGCAAGCGGAACCTTCAGAAACACCAGCGCAAAGATGCAGATCACCGGACAAACCGCAAGCGGCAAAAGACCCCGCATGCCGAAGTACGCAACAAGGTCCGTGGAATACTTCCCGCCAAGAGCGAAACCCAGAATCCCGCCCGTCATGAAAATCGCCGTGCTCGTCGCCGGGCTGATGCGGTCCAGCGCATGAACCGCCCGAAGAGCCTCCGGGTGGATGATAGCCACCCCGCACCCGCATATCACCGCAACAAGAAGCATCAGCGGAAATGACGCCGACGTGCGGGGCAAAAAGGCAAGCAGGCAAATGGCCGCCGCTAACGTCAAACCAATGTACATGTAAAGAGGCTCAGTCCGGTTCGCCCGCAGATGACCCGTCGCAACCTGAACCCAGTTGCACGCGAAGTTGAACACGCCCAAAAACACCCCGCCAAGAATAATACTCAGCGCAAACTCCCCCTGTATCGCCGGCAGCACCGCATGTATCATGCCCGGAAACATGTCCGCAAGGAAATGAACCCCCGCCAGCGCTATCAGCCTCGCCCACTGCAGCGACGTCTCCCGATCCTGTACCGTTGTGCTCACGGCTTCCATATTCTCAACCTGTAACCCGCATCTCGAACCCGTCGCATGTCCTTGCCACGCGGCAGGCCAAACCAAACACGTCGCTCATCAGATCCCCGGCGAGCATCTCCGCCGGCGCCCCCTGACCCGCACAGCGACCCTCCTTCAGCAGCATAACGCCTGTTATCCAGGGGCCGATCTCTTCTATGTGGTGCGTTACATAGATCACACTCGGACAATCCCCTCCCGCCGCAAGACTCGCAAGATCGCCAAGCAAACGGTGACGAGCCGCCGGATCAAGCCCAACACACGGCTCATCGAGGATCAGGAGTTTCGGTCGGCAAACCAGGGCGCGGGCGATCAGAACCCGCTGCTGTTCGCCCTGCGAAAGCAAGCCGAATCGCCGCTCGGCCTCCGCTTCAGCCCCTACGCGCAAAAGCGCCGCGCGAGCAGCCGCGTACTCCGCCGCCGAGAAGTCGCGGTACAACCCTATCGAAGCAGCCAGCCCCGAAACGACAATCTCAATCGCCGTATCGCCCCCCGGCAACTGCGCTTCTATCGCCGAGCTTGCCCATCCGATGGTCGTTCGCAGCTCGCCTATCGAACAGTCGCCGAAATCCCGCCCCAGAACCTGCACCCGTCCCGAAGTAGGCCATTCGTAACCCGTAATGATCTTCAGCAGCGTCGTCTTGCCCGAACCGTTGGGCCCGAGAAGCGCCCAATGTGAACCCCGCTCGATCCGCCAGGAGATATCTTTGAGGATGCAGCTCGTCTTGCGGCGAAAGAAGACCCTCTCAAGATGAACCACCGATTGCGACATGAACGCCTACACTACAAACGCCCTGCCGGTCAGTCCTTCATAAGCCTCGATGTACTTCGCAGAGGTCTTCTCCGTTATGTCCTCCGGCAGATCCACCCCTGGACCGGATTTGTCAAAACCGATCTCCTCCAGGTAATTGCGCACAAACTGCTTGTCATAACTCTCCTGGTCGCGCCCTGCCTCGTATTTGTTCGCAGGCCAGAACCGCGACGAATCCGGTGTGAGAACCTCGTCGATCAGGATTATACCGTCGTCGAAATAACCCCATTCGAATTTCGTATCAGCCAGAATGATGCCTTTGGATTCCGCGTGAGCGCTC
>JAWLHD010000322.1:0-5371 GCA_041690555.1 Anaerohalosphaeraceae bacterium | reverse complement strand
GTGGAAGCAGAAATGGCGTCATGAACAGGAAGCAGGCGGTTGAAAGGATGGTATTTTTATGGTGAAGAATATTGTGATTGTATTGCTGGTTGTTGCGGTTGGTGTTTTTGCTGCACTGGTGTTGAGCGGGCGGCTGGTGTGGGTTAGTCAGGAGGATGCGGAGGCGCGGACTCCGGAGGCGATTCTTGCCAAGGCTGTTGAGATACAGCGGCCTTTTGTGATCAGCCTTGGCGGTGAGGAACTGCTTTGCGTGCCGCGGGCGAATTTGTCGGGCGAGAACTGGCACGTGAGTCATGGGCTTTATATTTACGAGGGCGGGGAGTTGAAGCCGCTGCATCTTCGGTGACGGCGGGACGGGTACGGGGGAATTGAATCGGGAGGATGTTATGAGGAAGATTGGATGTTTTTGGCTGGTTGGGGTTCTGTGCTTCGGTCAATTGGCTGCGGGGGGTGAGTTCGAGTCCGGGGATGTTAAGGGGGTTTTGATTCGCGGGTACAAGGAGGCTCGGACGGTTTTTGACGACGTGCGGATGGTCTGCCTGCTTAAGAGCTGGCATGACAGTGCGTGGTGGAAGGCCGAGCTGGACTTCGAGATGGAGTCGGAGGTGCAGTATTCGGCGTGGTGATATGGGAGGTTGTGCAGAGGGACTATGAGGCCGGGCACGGGCTGGAGATTGCGAACTGGACGGCGTCGATTCTGCGAATTGAGAAGGGCACGGGGATCGATGAGGAGCTTTTCAGCATGGATTTGAGGAAATCCCACGGGCACAGTTGTGTATGACCGGACGGCGAGGACGGAGTGCACCGTTCGGGAGGGGCGTTTGGTCTATGCACGGTGATTGGGGTGCGGGTGCGGAGTAACAGACGAGCAAAGTGGAATAGAAGGGAAGGTAATATGTGCGGAGCAAGGCGAGTTGCGCTGGCGATCACGGTGGTTCTTTTGCTGTCATCGTTGGCCTGTCGCAGAGAGGATGGCGGCGCAGGCAACGACGGGGGCGAGGCGAACAGCATGGGCACGGCCGGAAGCACGGTGAGAAGCATTGCTTCAGCAGAGCTTCAAACGCCCGACGAGGCCCTTTATCAGGCGAATGATTCGGTCAGAAATGCGCTGCTTTTCATAGCGGCTCCTGAAGAAAGACTGGATAAGTACATCGAGATTGTCACCCGCGTGCAACGCGGAATGCGGTATGAGCTGGCCGAGGGCAGACAGCTTGATTTCGCGAACCGGTTTGTGGCTCTTCGCCATACGCGAGACGGAGACAGCATCATTGCCTTGTTAAGTGAAGGAGCCAGAGCCAATTTGGCTGAACAGAGAAAGAGCTCGGCATCGTCGCGGCAAGCAGATGCGGCGGTGAGCGGCGAGGGCATCATCGGCCACCTTATGTCGGACATTGAGAACGGCGAGCTATTCGAGGAAGATTCGGACGAGACACGATTCTTCGCAGTGTTTAGCGAGATGTCGCAGGAAATGCTGGCGTACTTTGCTGAGAGAGGAATCGCTTTTACTGAGCGTCCAACACACGCAATGCTCTGCTATCATTACTACAAGCCCAAGACAATGCTGACGGCACGCACTCACTACCTCATAGAGCGGGATGGCGGTTACAGGCTTGTCGATTATATGTGGCCGAGAAAGCCGGAATAGCTGATCGTTTGTCAGGCGCGGGTTTGTAAACGGGAGGGTCTGGTGGTATAATCGGGCGGTACCTGCCGGTTGCGGCGGGGTTATTTGGCAGTGGGCAAAGTTTTGTGAATTTGTGGAGGTGTGTAATGAGTCTTATGGATCGTCGCAGTTTTCTGAAGGTATCGGCGGTTGCGATGGGTGCTCCTTTTGCGGCGGGTTCGGCGTCGGCGGCGGACAACGGGGGGCTGTTGAAGGCTTTGCAGTGGGGCATGCTGCCGCGTGATCTTTCGGAGGGGGAGCGATTTGCGCTGACGAAGAAATGCGGGTTCGAGGGTGTTGAGTTCGACGCGGGGACGGTGGCGGACCTTGAGGCGGCGAAACGATTGGGGAGCATGGGCCGCGAGGCGGGAGTGCCGATTCACTCATTAGTGTTCGGGGGTTGGCATGCGCCGTTTTCTTCGCCGGACGCGGCGGTGATCGAAAAGGGTCTGGACGGGATGCGTGCGGCTCTTCGCAGCGCGAAGGCGTGCGGGGCGGATACGGTGCTTCTTGTGCCGGGGATCGTTACGGAGACGGTCAGTTACGCGGATGCATACAAGCGTTCGCAGGAGCATATCGCCAAGCTGCTGCCGATGGCGGCGGATCTGAAGGTAACGATTGCTGTTGAGAACGTTTGGAACAAGTTTCTGCTGAGTCCGTTGGAGTTTGCGCGGTACGTGGATGAGTTCGATCATCCTTATTTAAAGGCTTACTTCGATATCGGCAACGTGATTCTGTTCGGGTATTCTCAGGACTGGATACGCACTCTGGGCAAACGGACGGCGAAGATTCACCTGAAGGATTTCAAGCGGCAGGGGTATCAGTGGACGAATCTTCGTGACGGGGACGTGAACTGGAAGCAGGTACGGATCGCGCTGGACGAGGTTGGGTACCGCGGGTACATGACGACGGAACTCGGCGGCGGCAATGAGGCGTATCTGACGGATCTTGCGGGGCGGATCGATTTGATTATTGCCGGCAAGTAGGAGTGCGCCCGAACAATTTGATCGGTTGATCGACTTGATGGATTTCTGAGGCTGAGGAGGAACCACATGCGTTCGTGCAGAGTTGTTCTGATGCTGAGCGGGCTGCTTGCTGTCGCTGCGAGTGGCGTCGTTCGGGCGGAGGCGGGCTGGTGGATGGAGCGGCCGATGCGTCTGTTGCAGACGAACCTTCGCGAGATCGATGCGGATATGGACCTTGATGTTTATATTCGCGACGTGAAGGAGGTGCGCGCCGACGTGGTGCTGTTCAACGTTGGGGGGATCGTTGCGAATTATCCGACTGAGCTGGAGTTTCATTACCGCAACCCGAACATGAAGGGGGATCTGGTCGGCGAGGTGATCAAGCGGCTTCATGCCGAGGGCATGCGGATGATCGGGCGGTTCGACTTCAGCAAGATCAACGAAGCACTGGCGGCGAAGCGGCCGGAGTGGCTGTATGTCAGCGAGACCGGCAAGACGGTCAACTACAACGGGCAGGTTCATGCGTGCATCAACGGGGGGTATCAGCAGGAGTATCTGTTCAAGATTCTCGGCGAGGCGATTGACCGGTATCCGTTAGACGGCATATTTTTCAACATGATCGGCTATGTGACGAGCGATTACAGCGGCAATTATCATGGCGTGTGTCAGTGCAATGCGTGCCGCACGCGGTTCAAGGCGTACTGCGGGCTGGACCTGCCAAGCAACAACAATGCGGGCAATCCGGCGTGGGGCAAGTACGAGCAGTTCAAACGCGAAACAAGCGATGAGTTGTTTCATCGTGTGAATGCGTTCATCAAGGCGAAGCGCAAGGATATTGCGATCTGCACGTATACGGCGGCGGGCGTGGATATTATTCGCAAAGAGTCGAACGATGATTTGGGGCGGTGGAATTATTCGGCGACGGAGAACGTCAAGACGGTCATGGACGTGTACACTGATAAGGTTGTGAGCAATGCGGCGGTGCATTTTCCGGATTATCCGTTCCGGCATTCGGCGGTGTCGCCGCATTTGACGGCGGTGCGCCTGGCGGAGAACATGGCGCACGGCGGGTGGCTGGATTATTACTGCATCGGGCCGATTCAGCGGCAGCAGGACCGGGCGGGGCTGCCGGTTGTGAAGGCGGTGTTCGGGTTTCATGCTGAGAATGCGAAGTGGTTGGGCAATACGGATTCGGCGGCCCAGGTGTGTCTTGTGCGGGGGGAACGCGCGGAGTACCAGGGGCTTTTCCGGATTCTGACGGAGAATCATATTGCGTTTGACATTATGGATGTCGGCAGGCTGATCGGTGGCGGCGGGCCGAAGGGGCTGGATGATTATTCGATGGTGGTGCTGCCGGACGTGCGAAACCTCAGCGGCGATGCGTGCGCGCGGCTCGATGCATGGGTGCGGGCGGGCGGCAGGATACTCGCGACCGGCCAGACGGCGGTTTCGCAACTGAAGTCGTCGGGCGTGGGCAAGATGCATAAGCGCCATCCGCAGAAGAAGGGGACCTATCTGTTGGCAAGTCCTGGAGACAAGCTGCGTTTGGGGCGCGAGCGATTCGAACTGCTGGAGATCATTTACCTTGAGGGCGACCTGGTCGAATATGAGACGGGTAAACAGACCGAGACGATGCTTGGCCTTATTGACGATACGATGTTCGGGCCGCCGGAGAAATGCTATTACCGCACCGTGACGGAAACGCCGGGGCTGCTGTATTCGGCTTATGGCAAAGGCGGCGTGGCGACGATTCCGTGGTCGGTCGGTCGACATTACAATCAGCGGCTGCATCACGCCCATAACGCCGTGGTTGCCGGCACCATCGAGGGATTGCTCGAATACGAGCCGAAACTGATGGTGGAGACCTCGCCGCTGATCGAGGTCTCGCATCGCCGGGACCGCGGCGGGCGGTTTGAGTGGGTGGCGCTGATCAATCACTCGGGGCAGAACGGGACGGTTTACCATGCGCCGGTTCCCGTCGCTGATGTTTCGATCAAATTGAAGGCGGACGCGAAGATCAAGTCGGCGCGGTGTCTGGCGGGCGGCAAAACCTTGGAGCTGTCGCGCGGCCGGAATGGTAGTGTCGAGTGCGTGCTGGGCAAGGTCGATGCATTCGAAATTGTTGTCTTCGAATATGATTGACTTTCACAAGGAGGCATCGTAAGTGGCAAAGGCCCAAAGACTCGGCGGGTGGATGACCAGGTTCAAGCGGTGCATCGACGCTGAAGCCGGCGCAGCGGTATCGAAGAAGGTCATTGTCAAAACGGAACGATTTGACGCGACATCGGACTACGCACAGAAGGCCGAATGGATAAAGAATGCCGTTCGGCGTCTTGAGAAGGCAGCGGGCAAACCCACGGCGAGAAAAGTGATGCAGGCCTGCGGAATGAAATGCTGCGGCCCTACACAACAAAAACGCGCCAAGCAGTTCATGGAGGAATCGAAAACGGTCGAGGAACTGCTCGCCAGGCTGAATGAAAGAGGCATTGGGGGAGGAAGGCTAAAACTGAAAGACCGGAACACGATCGTGGGCGGCTACGACAGGTGTTACTGCGGGCGCGTGAAGCAGACGCAGCAACCGTTTGGCACCGATACTTATTGTCAATGCTCCGCGGGATGGTATAAGTCTCTCTTCGAAGCCGCATTCGACAGGCCGGTCAAGGTGAAACTCAAGCAGTCGATCATCCAGGGGGCAGATACTTGTGAGTTTGAGATTGAGTTGAGAAACTCGATTAATGAGGAG
>JAWLHD010000321.1:0-5380 GCA_041690555.1 Anaerohalosphaeraceae bacterium | reverse complement strand
CGGCGCGCGCTGGAAGATCGAGTCCGGCTTCCGGGAGGTGAAACAGGAGATCGGCAGCGCCCACACCCAGACCCGCAACCCCGATGCGGTCACCAACCACCTGCACTTCTGCATGGCGGCGACCACCATCACCTGGATCTACGGCGCGCACCGACTCAAGGCACCCCCGCGGCGTTATGCGACCCGCGAACGCACCGAATACGCCTTCGGCGACCTGCGGCGGGCACTCGCCCGCGACCTCCCCGGACGGGGTTTTGGTATCGAGTGCCCGGTTCCCGACAAACCCAAACGAAATCCCCTGATCGCAACGCTCATGGACCTCGTTGCGTAGCCCAAAGCGGGAAACTTCAGTTACTGAACAATCTGCTCATAAAAACTCTTCGCCCTCACGATCAGTGCATTGGGTCCAGGCAGTGGCGGATAAATGGCTTGACTTCCCGAGTCTGCCGATGATGCCTTACCCCCGGCCAGAATCTCTGCCGAGCGTCGCACGAACGCGGGTGCCGCAGAACATTCCGCTCTTAAATGCGCGGTCCAGGACACCGGTAAAATGCCTAGATGACTTAACCCCCAGAGCCACGGCCCGGCTCTTGACTGCAACGTGGTCCGGACTGCCGCCCCCCCCAACCACCAATTCAGCACACTACCATTGCGAACACACCGCGGCGAACGCACGAATGGTGTGCAGCACGCCAAACTCAGGACTGACCCGACCGATGCTGACCCCAAGGCGGCGATTGGTAAAGTCCATTAGTGAAAACGGAATTCCGCAGTAACGGGCGACAGGAAATGGCCATTCCAATAGCCGCCTTAGTAACGTGCCACTAGATCACGTAAAGCATGCACCGCTCGCCGAGCGTTTGATTCCAAGTATCCGCGGATAACGCGCGTTTCATAAATGACCCGCGCCCGCCACACCGTCCACGCCGTGATCTCGGGCATTTGCATCTGGTCCCATGTTTCACCATCGTCCTGCGACCGATAGAGCGTCGCGCCGGAAAACCCGTACAGAGTTGCGTCTTTCGAGTACTCCGGCGAGAAAACAATAGAGGCGAATTTCGGAGTCATCCCGAAGAAGTGTCCCAGAAGGACATTGCGCTCCCGAAGATCGTCACCTATTTGACGAAAGGACTCTCCCCCATCCTTGGACATATATGTTCCAAGACCACGGACGCTTATCACCAGTGTGCTGTCATCTCCATACTGTGGCGAGACCGCGATTGTCTCGACATATCCATCATGAACAAGACCTTCGGGACGTAGCCGACTCCAGGTCTCCCCGCCATCGCTGCTTCTCGCAAGCCCATTCGGAAGCGCCGCGAATACCGTCTGATCCTCCGCAAAGTTGGACGATATTGCGAGTTTCATCGCGAACTCTTTATCCCTCTGCTTTAAAATGTGGTCGCGCCACGCTTCACGCCACTCGTCTGGATAGGCAGGGGATACTTGGATATCGCCGATAAACTCATCACTGACCAACTGGCTGTATTCCCAAGAGTTGCCACCATCCCTGCTGAAGTGCACCCCAGCCCGATCACCAACAAACACTACTCCGTCCTCCGAAAACTTTGGTGAGGTTATGACAGACCCCGTCATGTTTGATTTGGTCGAAAGCACTATGCTGAAGCTTCCCCCAAAATCCTCTGATCTAAGGACATGGCCCAACCTCGTTGCACGGAAGATAGTACCATCCGCATCAAAGTCCGGAGAGACCGCAATATACGAACCGTCTGCGTACCGTGCACCGCCGCCATTTGATCTCCAGCCTGCCGACGCCTTCCGCCAGTTCTTACCAGCGTTATGTGATACGAAAAAGTCGTACCATGTGGATGTAAAAAGTGTTCTATCCTCAGCGAACGATGGCGAAAACGCCACCTCAAACGGCCTCACGAGTCCCTGACGACGCGCGAAGTGTGCGCGCAAGCCTCGAACAATAGGCGTCCAGGATTCCCCACCATCGCTTGATTTGTAGGGTCCCCATACCCACGTCGAAACGATAATTGTCGAGTCCCGTTTAAAGTCTGGCGAAATCGAAAGGCTGATGATATTCTCCATCGACAGCGTACTACGCCATGTCCACGAATCCCCGCGATCATCGGTTCGAAATAGACCGTCAAAGGCCGCCAGAAAAACCGTGTTGTCTTTGCTGAAATTGGGCGATGGGCTTAGGTATGAAAAGGATGGGCGCCCCAGTTCAGGCGCTTGATGGTCGCGCGTTAGTCCATTGCTGATCGCATCCCAGGTCATGCCTTGATCCCGACTCCTGAAAGCCCCGTCATCCCAACCGGTCGCGAAAAGCCAATAGCCTCTTTTTGCTTCAGGCCCTGGTGCGGTTACAATCGACAGGAGCGCTCCACGGCCAGCGGCTGGGCGAGAATTCACCTTCTTCTCAGAGCCAAGGCTTACGACCAAAAGACGACCATCGCCGGTGCCCGCGTAGATGTTGCGGCCGCCACTCGTTTCTTGTGGCGAGACAGCCAAACTGAATATCGGGGTCTGTTTCCCGGAGCTGCGAAAGACCGGCTGCCACGTCACACCCGAATCCACACTCCGATAAACACCACCCCTTTCATCGCCGACAAGCACTTCATGGTTATCATAGAAGTGGATCGCGGTCGCTTTTCCGAAGTCAGTACTCAGTTTCGTCCACGGCTGGCCATCAACGGTTCGGTAAAGCGCGCCGTCGGTATCTGCTGCAAATGCGAGGTCAGGCGAATCTGGCGAGACCGCGACCAGATCGATCACGAGTGATTCCAGCCCTTCATTAAACCGACGCCAATTGTCTCCTTCATCCCGAGAAATAAATATGCCGTTCCCTAAGGACGTTAGATAGACTGTGCTTCCATCCCCGGAAACGTCAAACCTATAAAGCATGCTCCAGTGGTCCAAACCATTCGAACGGCGCGTCCAAGTATCCCCTCCGTCATCCGACACCATAAAAGTGTTACGCACCACGGCGTACACCCGGTCGTCTTCAACGAAGTTCGGCGACACACGCACGTCGAATATGTCATCGTGCGGCGTGTGAGAGTGAGCTAAAGAACTGGCAAATCCGACTGATGCAACCAGGATTGGCAAGAGAGCCTTAAAGTTCATCGTGTCGTCTCCTTGGAGAGCCACAGAGTGAGATCGCGCTGAATCACATCCTGAAGCCGAAGGATATCCTCGCGGTAAACGTTTGTGAGATGCGCTCGATCTGAAGCACTTAATTTCGGTTTCGGAGCGGCGTTGTAGGCTCGGAACTGCGAAGCCAACCCCTGCCTGATTCTATCAGGGACAATTTTGCTGATCTTGCGAATCGATCGGTTGTTAAGAACATTAGCGACCGTTCGGCTTCGAGGCGGCCGCGACTCGTTGTACCGCGCGGAGCTGTCCACAATATGATCCTGATCAATACACAGGAAATCAAAGACCTCGCGCAAAAGCCATTGGGGCCGAGTTTGCAGATCCTCATAAAGGAAAATGCGCACCTGCGATGCTGGGAATATCTTATGACATTCCTCCATCTGCTTATGGTAGAACCCTTTCTGTATGTAGTGGAAACGAGGCGACCAACCCGCCTTGATCCGCATTGGCTCGGCCGCCAAGGCATCGCGGAACGAGCTTAAAGGCTCATGCTCTTCGATCCACGCATGCAGATAGTTGGAAAAGGCGCGCTCGGCTGGATCTCGCAATATCACTAATAGCTTAGCGCCAGGGATTGTTTTACGGATTGCTTCAAGCGCGTTGGGCAAATAGAAATACCACTGAGACGCCTCCCCGACCGCGTCGGTTTCCCTTGCGCCGTCGAACAATGCCTTATAGTCTTCAAGCGTGCGCTTGACGAAGCATTTCCTGTCGTTCGGTCCGTTCAGGCCGACACCCGTGCCCTCGAACGCGAAATATCTCGGCTCCTTGGGCTCGCACATATAGATCTGGGGGTGCTGGTTCAGGTATCTCCACAGCGATGTGGTACCGGCTTTTGGGGCTCCAGCGATAAAGAAATTCGGCAACATGGGAGTCTGCCTCTTGCACGAAAGGGGACCAAATGACCCTGGACGGTGATTTTCCGGGACCTGCAGAAGAAAAAAAGGCTCCACACCTTGTATTGAGGGTATTCGGGCCAAAAAGACTCAGCCAATGGAATCAGCGATCACTGCCTCAAGTTTTTCCATCTGTACTCGATGGTCAAAGCGTTCAAGCGCAAGCCACCGGGCGGCAGCGCTCATTTCACGCCGTGTTTGGGGATTTGCGAGCAGGTCCATCATGTATTTCGACATTTCCACCTCGCCATGTTCCTTCACAAGGTAACCCGTCTTGCCATGGGCGATCTGTAACGGAATGCCTGCGTGCCGCGTAGCGATTACGGGCATTCCGCAGGCGACGGCCTCTGCAATCGAGACGGGCCACCCTTCCATGTCGCCATTCGCAGCCGTGACGGAATGCTGGAGGAACACATCGCTTTTGTGCATGAGCTCTAATACCTGCTCGTTACCAATAGCCCCAGTGAAGGAGACATGACCCTGCAATCCGCGGGCCGACACAAACGCTTTTGCCTTTGAAAGCAACGGGCCATCTCCAACCATCACCAAATTAGCACGGGCGCCCTTGGTGATACAGCGATCAAACGCGCGCAGCGTGGTCAACGGCGCTTTTTTCTCGACGAAGCGTCCCACTGCGAGAAGTCTCGGGGTCTCGCTGACGGGTGCGTTAATGGGGCTGAACTGCTCAACCGGGACACCGCAGGGTATTACGTGAATCGCTTCCTTTTTGGCACCAAGATCAACCAGGGTATCGCGTTGGTGGTCATTTACCGTTACGAAGGCGGCAAAATCGCGGATCGATTGTCGCAGGCTCCAACGATACCAGTGATTTTTCAGTGAGGCAGTGAGGTCGACTCCATGGAAATGGGCAACTATGGGGATTCCCGTGGCGATTCCGACGGGCGCCATGCGAAGCGCCGACCACCCAAAGTGGCAAAGAAAGCCAGCCAGCCGGCGCTGGGTTGCAATGTCGATGAGCCAGCGGCGCTCTCTGCCCACGGTTCCGAAGAAATTCCGGGTGCCCGTGCTTTGTATCCTGTGGATCCATCGGCGAGGTCCCTCGTACGGAGTTGGGTCAAACGCCATTTCATGCCATTCGACGTCTCCGAGTGGAAAGGATCCGCGATTCCTGTATTTCCACGTAAGCACGCACAGTTCATATCGGCGAAGACCAATCGCTTGGCGCCAGAGCCATGTCTCACTGGGTTCCCCCAGCGTGAGGCATACAAAGCCAATGCGGTTCCGTGGCGTTGGATTCGGTTCGGCTAGCTGATTCATTAGGTCGCTACCCACCCTTGGGCTGGAGAGTGGCTAGCCGCTGAGAGCGGGGGGGGAACTCCAAAAGTACCCGGGTCCAC